>CAMOGZ010000085.1 GCA_946614405.1 uncultured Eubacterium sp.
CCGTCTTGTCGCCGAGCCGGAGGGTCAGATTCTTCTCAGCGGCCGGCTGATCGGTTCCGGGCTCAGCCGGGTCCGGATCTGCAGCCGGCGGTGTAGCCGGGTCCGGATCTGCAGCCGGCGGTATTGCCGGGTCCGGGTCTACAGCCGGTGGTGTGGCCGGGTCCGAATCCGTTTCAGGTGGTGTGATGGGATGTGGGTCGGGTATAGGCTCGGCCGGTTTCTGGACAGCCTTCACGATCACCTTACACTTGTACTTCTTGCCTTTGTACTTGGCGGTGATGGTGGCCTTGCCGACCTTCCTGGCTTTGATCTTGCCCTTCACGACGGTGGCGACTTTGCGGTTCGAGGAGCTCCACTTGACCTTCTTCGCCTTGGCGCCGGTGAGCTTGATGGTCTTGGTTTTGCCGGGGTTCAGGGTCAAAGTCTTCCGGGACAGGCCGATGACCTTCTTCTTGGAAAAGCGGATCGTGACACTCCCCTTGCCCGCCGCCTTCTTCAGGCCCTTTGTCTTGGTGATGTGGCCGATGGGCGTGTACTCATAGGAGGTCGTAAATGACTTATAGAATACCACCAGGCAGTCGGAGCCGTAGAGCATGATGTCGCCGGCTTTGATCTTCTTCACCTTTTTCTCGTTCATGGGAAGATCCCGGCTCAGATACTTATACTTCTCATTGCCGTTCAGCTCAGACATCTTGTATTTCACCGGCATCGACTTCAGCAAAGCCTTGGCGGTGGCATTGTTGTAAAAGACGCAAGGAAAGGTCTTGCTTCCCACTTTCACGTTGACGGCTGTCCCGCTGGCGGCATTCGCCTGCTCTGCCGGGACGCAAAACAGAAAAAGCAGAATGCAAAGTGCTGTGATAATGGTTCTGGATATTGCTCTCATGATGGTTCTCCTGCCTTACCTGAAATCCCAGAATCCGGTTCCGGTCTCGGGATCGTATTTTCTCTTGATCTCGCCGCCGATCACAGGCCGCAGCTCGATCTCCGCGGTATAGGATACGGTGAGGGACTTCATGTGGCCCGCCGACATGCAGTGCTTGGCCCCTTCCTTGTAGGAAAAAGCGGCATTAGTATGGTGGTAGTACTCGCCGTCATCATCTGTGATCACATTCCCGTTCACCGAGATGAGCTCCAGCATTCCCTGCAGCGTCTGCGTCTCGAAGGCCCCCGTCTCCGGGATGAATGTCTGGATCTCGGCTTCCCCGCAGCCGCCGATCCCGCTGAATATTGCGGAGGTGATCCCTTCCTTTCGGCAGATTTCCATAATGCCGGAGATGATCTCATCCCCTCGGTCGAATCGTGCATATATCGTGTCGCTATATCGTCTGTATTCCATGTTATCTCCTGACTTCGAACTTGGCCAGTTCTTCTTTCATTTTCTCGGCGTATCTGTGGTAACGGTCGGTCTCGGCCTGCAGGTTCTCCTTCTGGGCCTTCACCTGCGCCGGGTCATCCAGCAAAGTCTTGAACATGTAGGTGTCGGAGTTCATGATCTGCTGGATCTCGTTCTCGATCTGGGAGATCCGCATCATGTAGCCCTGGGGCGGGATCTCCTTGGCAGGGATCTCGTGCGCTTTCAGGAAGTCCGCCACCGCCTGCTTCAGCCCCTGCAGCACCTCCCGCTGATCATGACCATAGGCAAAGAGGATCTCCGTCCAGAGGTCTTTGGCCTCGGCCTGCTCCTCCAGTTCAGGGTGCAGGTCCGGGTGAAACTCCGCCGCGATGCCTTTGTACAAAGCCTCAATGGCCGCGGATTCTTCGGCACTTATGGGCTCGGAGGAGCTGAGCTGCTCATACTCTGCCGTGATCTCCTTCAGATCCTTTGCCGTATCTTCCATGTGCTTGCCCACGATGAAATCCATCTGTGCGCCGTCGACGGGCCGGCCCATGCGCTCCATCTGCTGGCAGTACATCACCATGTGCTGGCCGCGGGTGTACTCCGCCCGGGCGCGGAAAAGGCCAATCATCTGATCGCCAAACTCCCGGATGTAATCCGCCTGCGCCAGCTCCGCATCCTTGCGCGCCCGGTCCCTTCGCAGGATCGTATCCAGGCATTTATCGAATAATTTATTATCCATTGTAATCACCTCTACCTGCTATTGTATTGGTTTTCCCGGAAGAAATCAACGGGTTGAGGATATATAAGTATGGCTTAATGAATATATAATAAACATTAGATGTACTTATTTAGCGGATTGGGGTATAATGAAATCAGATCAAGGAAAACAAACAAAGGAGGATATAGATATGAGTCATCGCAGAGAGGGAATGCTGAATCAGTATGCAGATTACCTGAGAAAGTGCGGCAAGGAAGATTCCGCTATTCAGAGCACCCTGCAGCTGGGTGAGAACATCACTGCGCGGTTTGGAACTGTAGAGGCCGCACCTGCAGAATCCAGCATCGAGCGTTACCTGGAACTGGGCAACACCATCGCTCACTGGAACGGATTCAGCACATTCGAGTTGGGATAAGATAAGGAATGAAATTGCGCCGGGCATTCGCCCGGCGCTTTCTCTTTGTTACTGTTCAATTACTGCATCTTCTGCGGTGTACTCTTCCAGAGAATTCTCTCTTACCTGAATGCAGATGTAGCTGATGGCCTCATCTTCTGCTGCGGAGAACTGTCTTCTGGCTGCCGGTGCGATGCGGAGCCAGTCGCCTGCCTTCAGTTCAACGGTCTCTCCGTCGATGACTGCCTTACCCTTTCCGGACAGGATCACATAGATCTCTTCGTTCTTTTTATGATAGTGAACGAACGGGACGCCGGCGCCTGCCGGGAGATTGTTCACACTTGCCTCTGCACCTGTCAGCCCCAGCTGATCATGCATCTCTGTTCTTGCGTCTGCTGCTACACTTACCTTCGTATAATTTGCCATGGTTTAACCTCCGTGTTTTAATTCGTTGTAACTTTCTTTGATACAACGATTATATTACAGTCCCGTTGTAATGTCAATAGTTACAATCAAACTTTTCAAAAAAAATTAAGCCGCAGAAATTGCGGCTCATTCGATATACTGATATGCATCATTCATCACGTCGCGGATGGTCACGGACTGCATTTCCGCTTCCATTGCCTGTTGGATCGATTCCAGCCTGGCATCCATGATGTTATGGATGTTGCGGCCGACCGGGCAATCAGGATTCGGATTTTCATGGAAATGGAACAGCTGGCCTTTGTTCACGCTGTCCACGGCCTGGTACACATCCAGGAGAGTGATCTCCTCCGGCGCCCGCGCAAGGGATGCGCCGCCGGTGCCCCGCTGGACCTCCACAATGCCCGCCTTCTTCAGCTGCTGCAGGACGCGCCGGATCACCACGGGATTCACGTTGACACTGGAAGCGATGAACTCGCTGGTGGTCTTGTAGTCCCGGTGGAAGGCTTCGATCACGATGAGCACGTGGACTGCTATGGTAAATCTGCTGGATATCTGCATACTCTTCTCCATTCATTGTAACTATTGCTGTTACAATTATACCACGGCCAAAGCCGCATTTCCAGTGGTTTTCTTACTCCCGGGCGAGATTCTCTTCCATCCCGTACAGGCGGTAGAGCGCCACGATGGGTCCCTGTTTGAAATCATCCCGTGGGAACTCTTTGCGGAAGGCTTCTTCCTGTTCCAGCAGGAAGGGCGCCACGTCCTCGGTTCCGCGGATCCCCAGCACCAGGCACAAAAGCGACTGAGCATAAGGGTTGCGGATGTCTTTGTAATTCTCCAGGATCCAGGGGATGGGGTCCTCCTTGCAGCGCACAAAGAACTCCACTGCGCATTCCACGAAATCGTCGTTCATGTTGGTCATGATCCTGCGGCGGATCATATCCCCCACCATCTCCTCATTTTCCAGGAGGCGCTCACGCAGGAGCATCTTGCTCTTTCCGCCCAGGGACTTGCGCATCCACTTGAAGTATCCGTCTGCATCGGACAGCTCCTGGATCTGGCTCACCTCTTCCCTCTCCCGGTCATTCACCGGCTCACCTTCCAGCACCTTCCGGCGCATCTCCCAGGTCTTGGGATCCTCCGTCAGCGCGTAAGTCAGGTACGCGGAGGAAAAAGGATTGATCAGGTTACGTTCCGTATATCGTTCAGGTAATTTAGTTTTCATATTGTCCTCCTTAGTTCTCGATCAGTTCGCCGTGGAAATACACGTACCTGGGCATCTGCTTCATGTCGTTGATGTCGATGTCCGGTTTCCCGTCGATGACCACCAATTCCGCGTTCTTGCCCACGCAGATGGTGCCTTTGCGGTCGTCCATGCCCAGGATCTCGGCGGAGTTGATGGTGGCCTGCTTCAGGATGTCCACATATTCAAAGTCGAACCACTCATGTCTCGCATAGAACTCCATTCCAGGATGGGCCACAAAGTTTTCCTTATCGATATCGGATCCGAAGCCCAGCTTGAGCCCTGCCCGGTAGGCCCGGTTCACGCAGTCTTTCTCAATCTGCTCGTACTTCTTGCTGGTGTCCACCATGCCCTCGGAGAGATTGTTAGCGTCCTCGTCCAGGCAGGCAAGGCCGATGGCCGCCGTGGGCACCAGGAAAGTCCGGTCGGATTCCTTCAGCATCCGGATGGCCTCTTCATCGATGAAGCTGCCGTGCTCCACTGTCCGCAGCCCGCAGCGGATGGCGGTCTTGATCCCTTCCGCGCTGTGGGCATGTCCCATGACATGGGTGTCCTTCATGTCTGCGATACGGACCGCCTCCCGCAGCTCGTCCTCCGTCACGATCTGCTGTCCCGGCAGGCCGCCTTCGTTAAGGTAGGCGCCGGTGACCATGTATTTGATCACGTCATTGCCCAGCTCCAGCTGGTGACGTGCGGCTTTGCGCACTTCCATGGGTCCGTCGCAGACGCTGTACATGGGCCCGAAGGTCTCGTTCCCCATCTCCGTCGGGGTCAGCGCCTGGCCGGAGCTCAGGATGTCCGGCACGTTGATGTAGCCCTTCCGCTGGGCGTCCCGCACGCCCTTCACCACGTTATAGGCGCCGCCGGCGTCCCGCACAGTGGTGTAGCCCTGCTTCAGCATCTCCCGGGCGTAGGAGTAGGTCTCCGCCCAGTGATCCTCCGGACGCCGGGCCACATAGGGCAGAAAGTCCAGGCTGTCCATGGTCAGGTGCACGTGCATGTCGAAGAATCCGGGCAGCAGCGTCCCGCCTTCGGCGTCCACGATGCGGCAGCCCTCCGGCGCTGCGATGGCGCCGGGCTCTGCGATCTCGGCGATGGTGTCTTTGTCATCCACCAGTACGTCTCCCATCTCCTGCACAAAGCCTTCTGTAAGTTCTTTCACAAATCTGCAATTTTTGAACAGTATCATAGGTCCCCTCCATTTTCGCCAACGCCTACAGTTGGTCGTATTTTGCTGCGTTTCCCCGCGCCTTCTCCACCGGGTACTTCGCCTCATTCTTATCCATCTTGTTGTTAATGATCTCGTCCGCATCCAGCTCCAGCTTGTCCAGCATGTTCTGGCAGTAGACCATCACGTCCGCCAGCTCCTCCTTCACATGCTCCACATCGAAGTCCGTGTCGCTCCACTGGAAGCACTCCAGAAGCTCATTTGCCTCAATGGAAATGCTCTTGGCCAAATTGGCGGGCGAGTGGAACTGATCCCAGTCCCGGTCCTCGGTAAACTTGCGAATGCGGTCAATTGTCTCTTGTCTCATGTCTTACTCCTCTATAGTATCGTCCGGTCGAGCCCGCTGTAGTCCACCCGGTTCAAAATCTTCGGCGCGGAATCTTTGGTAAAGTATCCCCCGCCTCCCTGAGCGCGGACCACGACGACCAGATCCCCGAAAAAAGTCCTTTGTTCGAGGCCGTAGTATTGATCCCTGTCTGTGTCCAGGGAATACCGGAACGCCAGAACGGCCCCGGGCACATCCACCTCGCTATACCCCGGAAAGGCCTGATCGTAGACCTTGCAGTACTCCAGCTCGTCCATGGTCTCCCCCTCCGGCGTTTTCTCCTGGTTCCGCTCGCGCACCGCGATGTCCACGATGGCCCAGCCATCATCGATGCTGTCGCCGATGTACCAGACCCCCGCAGCAAGCTCACCCGGGGCAAGGTCCATGTCTCCGTCCAGGAACTTCCGGGACAAAGGCAAGCTGACGCCGGCCACTTCGCAGGTCCTGGCATCCTCCACAGAGCTGAGCTCCTGGGCTATGGGCAGCTCCTTGTCGTAAAACCCGTCAAAGATACCGCCATTGTCCATGATGGCCGTGCTGATGGCAATGACAGCGACCAGCACCAGGGGAATGCTCAGCCAGGGCACCACCTTAAGCAAAGCCTTATTCCGCTCGATTCTCTGTGCCTGCTTTTCCGCTCTTTCCGCAGCGTGTCTCTCCCGCATCGCATCCCACTCTTCTTTGGTGATAATTCTGCCGTGCTCGTCCGTGTAAAACGGCACATAGCTGCGGCATTTGAAGGATGAGCCAGTGTAGGAACCACCGCCACTGCCGCCGCTCAGTATATCGTTTCCGTAAGAATCCATGAACTGGGCCAGGTCATTGGCCTGCTCACCGGCATCCAGGTTGCCGTCCCCGTTTGAATCAAATCCATACCCGAAAAATCCCGGGTCTCCATTATCACTCATATTCCCTCCTTGCAATCGCTTTTTTTATTATACCACAGCCTTCCACTAACCCACAGCGAAA
>CAMOGZ010000086.1 GCA_946614405.1 uncultured Eubacterium sp.
ATCACGCGACTATTATATACCCCTATGGGGTATCTGTCAAACATAGGCACGAAAAAACCGCGGAGGGTACAGCCGCGGTTTCTCCATATTATTATTACATTACCAGAGTAAAGGTCAGTGAGATCGCGCCTTTGCTCCATTAACGTTATGCTGAGAGAAGGACTTTGAAGCAATTGTCATCTCCAACTTTGCCTTTGACGAACAGCGTGTCTTTTTCCGATCCGTACTGGAAAACTACTGTCTCCCCCATTCGGATCTCCCTCGCATAGCTGATCCAGACTCGTTTGATCGCTGCGAGCTGCTTATCCGCACAATCACCCAGTAGATTCTCCGCCCAGTCCAGATAGAAGGAGTTATTCACATGATCATTCTTGTCGATCTCGTGCACGCTGACTGCATGCTGCTGCACCTGAGATGTCACTCCTCCCTTTTCATTCATTTTCGGCAGCGGTGGTTCATCTGCAAATTCTACCACCGGGAAGCTGAACCCTGCATCCCCGGATGCTATCATTTTTCTTGTGTTCTGATCTACGATCGAAAAGAGCGATGCACATGTGATCAGACTTTCTCCATCCCCGGTATACATGGCGTATTTCCGGGAATACATGCCAAACCGGTCTTTTCCCGGCCAGGAATATATCTCTATGGTTTCACCTTCAGCAGGCATCCTTTTGATCCGAATATCGGAAAAGCAGATCACCCAGATCAGTTCCTTCTCTTTCAGCTGATAATATCCGGTGCCCAGTTTGTCCATTGCATTTTCCGTGATTCTCTGAAACAGCCTTGCAATATCCCCCAGGGCATATTGCCGGTCTACCATCAGAATCTCACTGTAAACGCTGTCCGACCTGTTTTGTTTCAATTCCATGTAATTCATAACACGTGATCCTTATTCAAATTCAAAGCCGTCCCAGACGGGTTTTCCGGAGTAGATCCGGACATCCTCTTCACCATTGAGTACGCGTTCCACTCCTGCACCCAGTGCTTCTGTCTCAAAGCTTCCGGGATAGACAAACACGGGAGCGATCCATTCTGTCTTTTCCTTAACCATCGCAACCAGATCCTCATCATAAGCCATTCCGCCGGTCATCAGGATACCGTCCACCTTTCCGCCAAGTGCACCGGCCATCATGGCCGTCCATTTGACAAAGGTGTAGATCATGGCATGATATGCCAGTTCGGCAAACTTATCCCCGTCCGCGATCATCTTTTTCACTTTGCGGACATCATCCGTTCCCACCAGGTCCACGAGGCCGCCTTTTCTCGCAGCCAGCATATTGACCTCTTCGAGACTGATATGACGCTGATCCATCAGTGTGATGACATCATCGATGCAGAGATCTCCCGAACGGTTCGGAGAGATCACACCCTGTCCGTCGCCGGATCTGGTGCTGTCAATGATCCTGCCTTTCTGATGAGCCGCAATGCTGGTTCCGCCGCCCATGTGAAGGATCACATAGTTGCAGTCCTCGTATCTCTTTCCCTGGAGTTTGCTGTGATTGATGGCAACCTGCTTCATATTCAGCGGATGTCCGTGGGACGGGCGGTATAACCCTTTCACCCCGGTCATTCTGGCTTCATCGCACAGTTCATCAACACTCATGGGATTTACGAAATAGGAAGGAACACCGAGCCGGTCCCCCAGCTTCTTCGCGATCACGATCCCAAGGGTCGCAGGATGATGGATCCCTGCCACATCGTTCTCCGCATGGGAGTAAGCCGTTTCATCGATCAGATAGGTGCCGCCTTCACAGGAATACACCCCTACTCCTCGCCCGGAGACTGCATCAACGGTATCCAGATCGATACCGGCATCCTCCAGAATGCTCATGATGCGCCTGGTACGGATCGGCTCCTGGTCTGCAAAGGTCTTGCAGTCGTCGAATTCATGAGTATCGTGATCTACGGTCTCATCAAGAATGACTTTGCCGCCTTTGTATACGCCGACCTTTGTGCTGCTGGAGCCTGGGTTGATCGTTAAAACAGTATATTCTTTCATGTGTTTTCCTTTCTTTGCGACAGCATCAGCGATCATACAGCCTGTGCCTGTACGCAGAGCAGTGCGATATTATCATAAGCGATCACTTCGTCCATTCCTCTGGAGCAGTCCAGTATCGGAAGACGGAAGCCCTGATACAGCGGACCATAGGATTTACACTTTGCAGAGAACTGGATCGCTTTGCCGCAGATGTTGCAGCAGGCAGCATCAGGTGTGATCAGGACATTGGCATGTCCGGCTACTTTGCTTTCTCTCTTTACTTTCTTTTCTCCGACTCTCGGAAGCATGGCTGCATCGAACTGGAACTCGCCGTCTATAGCAAGATCCGGTCTGAGCTCCTGTGCCAGCTCCACTGCAGATCTGACTTTCTTGACCGGAGCGCTCATGCCGCCGGAACCATCCGTGGAGTAGGAAAGGAACGCGCATTTCGCTTCAATGCCGGTGATGGCTTTGAAGGTATCGCAGGATGCAATGGCAATACCTGCATGCTGCTCGATGGTCGGCTCCACATTGATCGCACCGTCTGAGATGCCGATGAATTTATCCTTCTCTCCCTGGAACTCTTCCAGTTCCAGAATCTGGAGACCAGAGGCTGTGACACAGCCGGGAGCCATGCCGATAATGCTGTTCGCTGCAAGAACGAACTCATAGGTGGTAGTATCGATGCCGGCGATGGTTGCGTCCACTTCGCCGACTGCTTCCATCAGTGTGGCAAGGTAAACCGGATCACCGATTCTCTTACCCACGAATTTTCTTCCCATGACTTTCTTCGGAGACGCCTCGTACTTGTCCAGGAGCATATTCTTATATTCTTCATCTGCCGGGTCTACGATCCGGATCCCGGTGATATCGGCTCCTACCTCGGAAGCCTTTGTTGTAACCGCTTCGGGGTCCCCGACGAGCACGATGGTACAGATTCCATCAGCATGTACCTTGGCAGAAGTCTTCAGCATTACTTCATTGGTACTCTCGGGCACTGCGATCGTCTTTCTGTCTGCTTTTGCCTGTTCATATATTTTTTCGATAAAGCCCATCTTGATTTCCTCACCTTTCCTGATCATTCGCCCAGTTTCGTTCTTACCAGTGCTGCAAAGTCTTCGATCGTGTTCAAAGAGCCTGCCTCCGTAATGTCGATCACCACGTCCAGTGCTTCCTCTATGTTGGAAAGCATCACGATCATCTTCATGGATTCCGGAGAAAGGTCCTCGCGGATATCAGTGGTCAGGGCGATCGATGCTTCATCTGCATCATAGGCGTCTGCTGCTGCGGAGATCACAGTCTTCGCGACGTCATCGAGTTCTCCTGTGCCGGCGGCCTGCGGCGCGTCACCTGCTGCGGCATTTCCCTCTGCGGAAACAGTACCGCTGATGCCGAGCTTTGCTCTTACGGTATTCACAAAGTCTGCAATGGTATTCAGGTTTCCGGCTTCCGGGATCTCGATCACGACATCGAGTTCCTCTTCAATGTTGGAAAGCATTACGATCATCTTCATGGATTCCGGAGAGAGATCCTCACGAATATCGGTAGCAAGAGTGATCGATGCTTCATCTACATCATAGGCTTCTGCAGTGCAGCTGATGATGGTCTGAGTGAGCTCATCATTTTCGGCTGCTGCCGGTGCTGCAGTCTCGGCTTCCGGTGCCTTGACTTCTTCCTTTTTCGGCTCTTCCACATAGTTCTCATCGACCCAGGAGCAGACCTTGGTGTCCGCACCCTGAATGATGTAGGGCTTCAGGATGATGTTCTCCATGTTCTCATGGATCCTCTCATATGCATCCTTGCCGACATGGACCATGGAAGTCACGTAGGGATCTGCATTCTCGATCTGAATGCATACAGCCACAAAGCCGTCGTTTTCCTGCTGAAACTCTGTTTCCGGAAATACGTTCAGCGGAGGAAGCACCTGCAGGATACGGGCTCTGGTATTGGTGAGGTCGACCCACTCTGTATCCAGATTCCCGCACTCGTTACAAGCAAGGTAGGGTGGGAATTCAATGTGTCCACAGGAAGTACACTTACGTCCGAGAACCTTTCCTTCTTCCAATGCGTCATAATATGTTTTTACGATACGTTCTGTTTTAATGACTTTCATTGTATTTCCTCCCCTATCTTTAGTTATACTTCAGGATCAGGCAGAGCAGGTTCTGTCCGCCGCCGAAACCACGGAGCATCGCATGACGGATCGGGCGGTCGATCTGATGGTCATCCGCTTCCCCTCTCATCTGCATGCAGACTTCATAAATGTCATGGGTGCCTGATGCTGCCGCTGCATGGCCGTAATGGCATCTGCCGCCGTTGGTCTGGATCGGTTTATCACCGGTGAACATGCATCTGTTTTCCATCATGTATTTCCAGCCTTCGCCCTTCGGCAGGTACTCACATGCCTCTGCTGACAGGAGCTGCTGTGCCAGGAAGAAGTCATTGGTCATGAACAGATCCATATCTTTGCCGCTCAGTCCGGTCAGTTCTTTGACCTGATTGTAAGCATTGATAGTACCGGTTCTCTCGTTCTGGGGATTACCGTATTCTACGCAGGAATGTCCGATTCCAAGGATCTCGATGGGATGGTCAGTGTACTGGTAAGCCATTTCTGTGGGCATCAGCACGAAGGCTCCCGCGCCGTCGCATCTCTGCTCGAAATTGCTGACACGGTACCAATGGCCGAGTTTCGGGTTCCACTTGGATTTCAGATATTCTTCTGCCGTCTCAAATCCGTTTTCTTTGGCCACATCATCGTAGGTCTTCCCATAGGCCAGGGCGAGAGGATTGATGGCAGCCATTTTTCTGGCATTGATGGTCATATGAACCAGGAGATCGTCTGCCATTTCATCGGTCAGTCCGTTTTCCTCTACATAAGCCTGGAACCAGGATTCCCAGTGGAAAGGAAGGATACCGTTTGTGAAAAGGTTATAGTCCCTTGTAATGGTGGAACAGAGTGTTTCATGGAAGATGGCCTCTGTTCCCAGTCTTCTCTTTGTCAGGACTCTGTCGGGATAGGCGATGGAGTGCGGCATTTCCACGCATCCGGAGAGAACCACGTCATAGGCTCCTGATGCGATCATCGCCGCACCGGTCTCCAGAGCGACATATCCTGTCGCACAAGCTTCACTGTGATGGTAGGATGCCTTTCCCTTCATACCGAGCCAGTTCGCCACATGCATATTCGGTGTGGCAAAGTTGCTGGTCCAGCCCGGACCTGCCTGACCATGGATAAAGAAATCCACATCCTTGCCGGTGATGCCGGCATCACGCATAGCCTCGACCGCGGCATAACCGAACAGTTCTCCTTCGGTAATTCCATTCAGTTCGGGATCTTCTTTTGTCTGTCTGAAGGGGGTCACTCCGACCCCAACGATGGAAACGCTTCTGCTTAACGGCTTCAGCTTCGGAAGATTATCACTAAAACTCATATCTGTTCCTTTCCTTTACTGGTGTTATGATCCTGTATTATCTGCTGTTATCCTTCTTGCGGGATGGCGATTTCTTCCCATCCTTCCGGTTTGAATGGATATCTTTCGATGGGGATTCTCTCCGTGAAGATATGCGGTTTGCCGTCTTCACTCTTATTGTCCACGAGCACCCATTTCAGCCAGTTCTTATCATCCCGTTCCGGATAGTCCAGACGGCTGAAGCATCCACGGCTTTCTTTTCTGGTGATGAATACTCTGAACATGATATCGAGCATTTCGATCATGGTGCGGAGTTCGATGGCCTTTGCAAGATAGTGTCCGTTTACCTTCGGCAGATGGATCAGATCTTTATACTTGCTGCGAACATCTTCCAGTTCTGCAAGCAGTTCTGTCATTGTCTCTTCCGTCTTGTTGTAGCTGTACTCCGGTCTCTTGATCAGACGGGAGATATAGCGGATGACGTGATCCGGACGATATTCTCCGGTGTAGTTCGCGGATTCATAGATCCTTTCCCGGAACCGTTCGACCTGCTCCTCGTCGATCTCGCCGAGCTTGGATTCATCGATCCGCTTAGCGAGCGCTCTTGCGGTCATCAGACCGGTCTTGGAAGCGACTCCGAGTCCGTCGCCGTGTACCCAGCTGCCGTGGGCGGATCCGGCTGTCGTCATCTGGCCGATGCCCCAAAGATGCGGTACTGTGGTCTTACCCTCAACATCGATTCTGAGGGAACGGATGCTGACTCGATAGGAGACAGAGACCTCCGGCTTAGGATTGCTTAAGTCGATATTCTGGAAACCGCGGATGAACTCATCCAGTTCCAGTCTCTGCTTCATCTCGATGCCGTGGAAGAAACCATCGGCACCTTCATTCATTGCCTGCAGCTGAGTGAAATCTGCCACCAGCGGTCCATTGCCCATCTCGAGTTCCTTCTCCATTCCGCGGATCAGATCCACATCCAGTTCCTCGAGGGACTTACTGTTGTACTTCCGGAAGATGTTCTCTCCCTTCGAGTTGCTGACGACCCAGTGCACTCCGTAGAGGAAATTACCGGTATTGCGGTAGCAGAGATCCCATTCTGTGAGGTGCTCAACGTTACGGAGCTGTGCGCCTGCCTCATATGCAGCCGCATAACCGGTTGCCGGGCAGTAGAACATGTCTCTGCAGGACGGATTGAATTCGTTCATCGCGAGAACGACTT
>CAMOGZ010000087.1 GCA_946614405.1 uncultured Eubacterium sp.
GACGACCAGCTCCGGGCCATCGAAGAGATCAAATCGGATATGGAGAAACCCGTGTCCATGGACCGGCTCCTCTGCGGAGACGTGGGATTCGGAAAGACAGAAGTGGCCGCCCGGGCTTTGTTCAAGTGTATCGCAGACGGCAAGCAGGCCGCGATCCTGGTGCCCACCACGGTCCTGGCGAACCAGCACTATTACACCCTGAAGGAGCGGTTCGAGCACTTCCCACTGAAGGTGGAGATGCTCTCCCGGTTCCGGAATGAATCGCAGCAGAAGCAGATCATCGCGGACCTTGCCGAGGGGAAGATCGATCTCATCATCGGCACCCACCGGCTCCTTTCGAAGGATGTGAAGTATAAGGACCTGGGACTTCTGGTGATCGACGAGGAGCAGCGGTTCGGCGTGGCCCATAAGGAGGCCATCAAAAAACTCAAAAAGAACGTGGACGTACTGACGCTGTCGGCGACACCGATCCCGAGGACCCTGAATATGTCCCTCACCGGGATCAAGGACATGAGCCTCATCGAGGAGCCGCCGGAGGAGCGCTACCCCGTGCAGACCTATGTGATGGAACAGGACGATCAGGTGATCCGGGAGGCCATCAGCAGGGAAATGGACCGGGGCGGACAGTGCTTTGTTATATTCAACCGGGTAAGGGGTATCAATCAACTGGCGGAGCGGATCCGCACCCTGGTCCCGGACTGCCGGGTCATCGTGGGCCACGGCAGGATGAACGAGCAGCAGCTGGAGAATGTGATGCTGGAGTTCATCCATCACGAGGCGGATGTGCTGGTGGCCACCACCATCGTGGAGTCCGGCATCGACATCCCCAATGCCAATACCATGATCATCATGGATGCAGACCGCTACGGCCTGGCACAGCTCTATCAGCTGCGGGGCAGGGTGGGCCGAAGCAACCGGCTCGCCTACGCCTACCTGATGTACCAGCGGGACAAAGTCCTGACGGAGGTGGCGGAGAAGAGACTGCGTGCCATCCGGGAGTTCACGGAGTTTGGCGCAGGGTTCAAGGTGGCCATGCGGGATCTGGAGATCCGCGGGGCCGGCAATCTCCTTGGCAGCGAACAAAGCGGACACATCATGAACATCGGATACGAGCTGTACTGTAAGATGGTGGATGATGCGGTGAGAAGTCTGCGGGGCGAGATCGTCAATGAGACCTCCGAGGAGACATCGGTGGAACTGCCGGTGGCAGCCACCATCCCGGCCTGGTACATTGAAAATGAGACCCTGAAGCTGGAGATGTACAAGAAGATCGCCACTGTCCGTAACCAGGATGATGAGGATGAGATGGTGGACGAGCTCATCGACCGTTTCGGGGATGTGCCCCGGGAGACGCTGAATCTCATCAAAGTATCCCGGATCCGGGGACTGTGCGAGGAGCTGTCGGTGAGACGGGTCTTTGAGCAGAATAAACGGGTCATCTTCTCCTTCGCGGAGAAGAGCATGCTGACGCCCTTTGCCATCGTCAGCATCAATGAGGCATTCAAGGGCAGAGCTTTCGTCCATGGCGGCGTGGAGCCCTACATCCGGATCCCGGCGCTGCCGGACCAGAAACTGCAGGATTCCCTGCAGCTCCTTGAGATCATTAAAGAGAATACAGGAAAGCAGGAGCCGGGAACTCCGGCACTGTCTTAGGAGGTAGAACATGCTTTTTAAAAATATCACGATACTGGATCAGGACCTTTCAGTAAGAGAAGGAATGTACGTGGGAACGGAGGGGAGCCGGATCGCATGGATCGGCGACCACATGCCGGAGGATGCGCAGCGGTTCGGAGAGACCTATGAAGGAAAAGGGAAGCTCCTCATGTCCGGATTTTATAACGCCCACGCCCACTCGCCCATGGCTTTGATGCGTGGATACGGCGAGAACCTGGCCCTTCAGGACTGGCTGGGGACCCGGATCTTTCCCTTCGAAGACCATCTGAACAGTCACGCGGTCTACTGGGGGACCATGCTCTGCATGGCGGAATCCCTCCGGTTCGGCATCGTGTCCACATCCGATATGTATTACTTTATGTCGGACATGGCAAAGGCCGTGGCAGACAGCGGAACCAAGAACAACCTCAGCCGCTCCATCGTAAACTTCGATGGTTCGGAATTCCACAGCATGGAGTCCGTCCAGGAGATGAAGGACGCCATCCGGGACTTCCACGGAGCATGTGACGGCAGGATCCTCATGGACACCAGTCTTCACGCGGAGTACACCTCCGATGAGAAGACGGCCCGGGCCCTGGCTGGGTTTACAAAGGAAGCGGGACTGCGGATGCATGTCCATGTTTCCGAGACCAAGTCGGAGCACGAGGAGTGCAAGGGACGCCACGGCGGAAAGACCCCGGTGCAGTATCTTGCCGACTGCGGTCTGTTTGACGTTCCGGCTACGGCGGCTCACTGCGTCTGGATCGAGGGCGAGGACTATGACATCCTGAAAGAGAAGGGCGTGACCGTGGCCACCAACCCCATCAGCAACATGAAGCTTGCCAGCGGGATCTGCAATACGCCGGAGATCCTCCGCAGGGGCATCAGACTTGCCATCGGTACCGACAGCGTCGCCAGCAACAACAGCCTGAACTTCCTGGAGGAGATCAAGGTGATGGCCCTGGCCGCCAAAGTCAGAAACAGCGATCCCACCGTGATCACCCCCAGGGAAGCCCTCTACGCGGCCACCCGCGGCGGTGCTCTGGCTCAGGGCAGAGAGGACTGCGGCCTGCTTGCAGAAGGTTACCGGGCGGATCTGATCGTGCTGGATCTGGACGTACTGCACATGCATCCGATCCACGATCTTATCAATAATATAGTATATTCCGCATCCGGAAGCGATGTGGTCCTGACTATGGTAGACGGAAAAGTCCTTTACAAAGACGGGGAATATGCTACAATCGATACGGAAAAGACGATTTTTGAAACAGAGAAGGCAACGAAGGGGATCCTTTCGCTGCTTTAAAGGGGAGTAATCCAATGTCCAATGATAAAGGGGATCAGAAATTTCTAAAGGGAGCGGTGATCCTGGCGGGGGCCGGGATCATGATCAAGGTGCTGGGAGCGGTATTCCGCATTCCTCTGACCAACTGGATCGGAGACGGCATGGCCTATTATTCCGTGGCCTACGTGATCTACGGCGCGCTGGTGGTCATCGGTACGGCCGGTGTCCCGGTGGCGGTATCACGGCTGGTGTCGGAGAGTATCGCCCGGGATCAGTACCGGAACGCCCATAAGATCTTCCATGTGGCGACGCTGCTTCTTCTGGCAGTGGGGACCACCTGTTTTGTGGTGTGCTTCTTCGGTGCGGACCTCATCGCGAAGATGGTGGGAAGCCCCAAGTCGGCTCTGGCGCTGAGAGCCATGGCTCCGGCGCTGTTCTTTGTGCCTTTGTTCTCATCCTTCCGGGGATTCTTCAACGGAAGACAGAACATGAACCCCACGGCGATCTCGGAGATCATGGAGCAGCTTGTTCGCTGTGCTGTGGGACTGAGCCTGGCTTTCATGTTCAGCCATCCCGCATCATCCATGAACACCGTAAAGGCCGCGGCGGGAGCATCCTTCGGCGCGTCCGCGGGAGCCATCGCAGGCCTCCTGGTGATCTTCCTGATCTTCCTTGCCAACCACAAAGCCTTCCGGGCTAAGATCGAAAGGGGAGACCAGACGGTAGAAGAAGGGAAAGAGCTGGCGAAGAAGATCACTCTTATCGCCGTCCCCATCATCATCGGCTGTGAGATCATGCCCATCATGACCATGATCGATACAGGCATCGTTATGAACGTGCTGAAAGCCCATGGATGGACTCAGGCCCAGTCGGAACATTTGTACAGCCTCTATGGCGGGTACTGTAACCCCATCATTGCATTTCCGCAGATCTTTACCCAGGCCGTTGCAGTGAGCCTGGTGCCGGCCATTTCCAAACACTTTGGCGTGGGGAATCTGGAGCGCACCAGAGATACGGTACGTCTGGGATACCGGACCACCATGATCATGGCGTTCCCCTGTGCCATCGGACTTCTGGTGCTGGCCGAGCCTGCGCTGAAGCTTCTGTACTTCCGTCAGCCGGAATCCTGCCATGACGCAGCGCCGATCATGATGATCCTGGCGGTGGCCATCATTTTCCTTGCGCACATGCAGACATCCACCAGTGTCCTGCAGTCTGTGGGAAAACAGCTGATCCCGGTGCGTAACCTTGCCATCGGCTGTGTGGGTAAGGTCATCGTATGCTATATATTAGTAGGAATCCACGTTGTAAACGTAAAGGGCGCAGCCATCAGTACCATGCTGGCATATATCGTCGCTATGGTACTGAATGATATCTGTGTCAAGAAGTATACCGGAGTGACCCATAATGTGGTCCAGACCTATGTGAAGCCGTTCATTGCGGCTGCTATCATGGGAGCATGGGCGCTGGGGTGCTACGAGGTCCTGGTTCGCCTTCTGGCGGGGCACAGCGCTATGGGCGCAAACGCCCTGGCATGCGGCATCGCGATCCTGACCTCCATGGCGGTCTATGCGGTCTGCATCTTTGCAGTGAAGGCGATCACAGTAGAAGAAATGGAAGAAGGATTCCCAGGCGGAGCCAAACTGGCGAAGATCGTCCGGAAGTTCGTGAGGTAATATAATGAGAGAAGAATATGCCAGACTATATGAGAGCGCGCCGGATGAGGTTGCGGCGAGCAAACGGCTCTTTGATATTTTGCGTATATTAAGGAAAGAATGCCCCTGGGACAGAGTGCAGACCCATGAGTCTCTTCGGATCTGTATGATCGAAGAGGCCTATGAGGCGGTGGATGCCATCGAGAATGAGAACATGGAGAACCTCCGGGAAGAGCTGGGTGATGTGATGCTCCAGGTGATCATGAATTCCATCATAGCAGAGGAGAAAGAGGAGTTTTCTCTATGCGATGTGATCAACTGGGAGTGCGATAAGATGATTCGCCGTCATCCGCATATTTTCAGTACTGATAGCGCAAAAAGTATTGACAAAGTACTGGAAAAATGGGAAAATGTGAAGAGTAAGGAACACGGTGAGACGAACCTTTCGGATCGGCTTAACGATGTTCCTAACGCATTGCCGGCACTACTTCGTGCCAATAAGGTGCAGAAGCGAACCTCACAGTTGGGATATGACTGGGAGAGTGCGGGGGAAGCTTTTCATGAGGTTGAGAAACTGTTCACACAACTTCGCGGAGATCTCGCTTCAGGTAATGTCGGGCTTGACCTTATCGGTCAGTTGTTATATGCTATTGTAGATGTCTCGCGTATTTCAGGGATCGACCCTGAAGAGGCATTAAATTACTCGACCAACCATTTCGTGAAGAAGTTCACGGAAGTGGAGGCGAGTGAAGTCAGAAGCGGAAGAGATATGGCTGCTCTGTCGCTGGCTGACATTAAGAATTATGGGAATGACCTTAAGTGATTGGTTGTTTCTAGTAAAACTAAGGAGGATATTATAATGAACAAGGCTGAACTGGTTGCTGCAGTTGCAGAGAAAACGAATTTTACGAAGAAGGATGCAGAAGTTGCTATCAATGCTTTCCTGGCTACCGTCGAGGAATCCCTGGTTAAGGGCGAGAAGGTACAGCTGATCGGATTTGGTACTTTTGAGACCAGAGAAAGAAAAGCTCGTCAGGGCAGAAACCCTCGTAAACCGGAAGAGATCATCAAGATCGCTGCTTCTAAGGCTCCTGTATTCAAGGCTGGAAAGGCCCTGAAGGACGCTGTTAATAAATAATCAAACAGAATTGTCTGAGGGACGGCTTTCCGCCGTCCCTTTTTTCTGCACTGAAAGGAAAGGGAATGAGGATCGACAAATATCTAAAGAACTCCCGGCTGATCAAGAGGCGCACCGTAGCCAAGGACGCCTGCGACCAGGGGAGAGTCTCTGTGAACGATAAGCCGGCAAAGGCCGGCACCGATGTGGAAGCAGGGGATAAGATCCACATCGAATTCGGAAACAGTTCTATTACAGTGAGAGTCCTGCAGACTGCAGAGTCCGTCCGGAAAGAGGATGCTGCAGGGATGTATGAGATCATAGAGGAATAGCCGAATGGGCATATTCCAGGGATGCAGAGACATCCCGGGATGTCAGCAAATCAAGAGTGATGAATAGTGCGAAAAATACGAGTTTTGGAACTTCGACGGAATTAGGGCTCTGAGGTGCCAAAATCGCCTCTGCGGCGCTGCGAAAACGTTGGAATTTCAACATTCAAGAGTGATTAGATGAATCAAAATCTTTTTCGTAAAAATGTGTTGACAACCAGCGGATATGGTGGTAATATATTGCATGTTGTGAAGAGCACAGCCCAATCGGACAGCACTTCACACCCACTTGAATCGTTGGAATATCAACGGTTCTATGGCAAAAGACAGCCTCTGAAAAAGTTTTAAAAAATAAAATTTAGGGGTTGACAAACAGCCGAGAGAGTGGTAATATGTTATATGTTCGCAGCAAGCGAACGCAGAGCTCCTGAGAGCTCACAACAGAACCTAGAAAACCTCATAGATAGGAAACAAGTCAAACAAGACATAAAGGTT
>CAMOGZ010000088.1 GCA_946614405.1 uncultured Eubacterium sp.
CTGGTGCGGTCCACGTCCACGGCGGTCTTGCCGTACTCACTCACCGGCGCCGTCTCCACCTTTCCGTCCAGAGCCCATGCCATGAGCTGAGCGCCGTAGCAGATCCCCAGGATGGGCACTCCCGCAGCGAACAAAGCCTTATCGTAATGTGGTGAGCTCATATCATAGACGCTGTTTGGGCCGCCGGTGAGGATGATCCCCGCCGGCTCCTTGGCCAGAAGCTCCTCCAGGGGCATGGTGTAAGGGTGCACCTCACAGTAAACGTTGCATTCCCGGACCCTGCGGGCGATGAGCTGATTGTACTGCCCGCCGAAATCCAGGACGATGATCTTCTCTTGCTTCATACATATCTCCTTCATAGAATAAGGACTGCTGTTGGTCCAGCAGTCCTGTGATGTTCAATTAACGGATGGCGTTCTGGGAGCTGTCTCTCAGGATAACGTCGTGGGCGCCGCCTTCCACGATGGAGGTGGCGGATACCAGTGTCAGCTTGGCATTCTCCTGCAGATCCTTGATGGAGAGGCAGCCGCAGTTGCACATGGTGGACTTGACCTTGTTCAGGGACAGTCCAACGTTATCGTGGAGAGAACCGGCGTATGGAACGTAGGAGTCGACGCCTTCCTCGAACTTCATTCTCGGATCGCCGCCCAGATCGTAACGCTGCCAGTTGCGGGCGCGGTTGGAACCCTCGCCCCAGTATTCCTTCACGTAGTTTCCGTTGATGTTCAGTTTGCTTGTGGGGGACTCGTCGAAGCGGGCGAAGTAACGGCCCAGCATCAGGAAGTCCGCACCCATGGCCAGTGCCAGGGTCATGTGGTAATCGTAAACGATTCCGCCGTCGGAGCAGATCGGAATGTAGATCCCGGTGCGCTCGTAATATTCATCTCTGGCTTCTGCCACGTCGATGACTGCGGTGGCCTGTCCGCGGCCGATACCCTTCTGCTCACGGGTGATGCAGATGGATCCTCCGCCGATACCGATCTTGATGAAGTCGGCTCCGGCCTCAGCCAGATAATAGAATCCTTCCTTATCGACTACGTTTCCGGCACCGATCTTCACATCATCGCCGTACTTCTCACGGACCCATGCGATGGCCTCAGCCTGCCACTCAGAGTATCCTTCTGAGGAGTCCAGGCAGAGGACGTCGGCTCCGGCTTCTACCACGGCCGGGATCCGCTCTTCATAGTCTCTGGTGTTGACGCCGGCTCCAACGATGTAGCGCTTGTTGGAATCCAGCAGTTCATTCGGATTGTCTTTATGTGTATCATAATCCTTGCGGAAGACGAAATACTGCAGTCTCTGGTTGTCATCGATCACCGGCAGTGCGTTCAGCTTGTGCTCCCACAGCATGTCATTGGCCTCGGACAGTGTGCATCCGTCTTTGGCATAGACCAACTTCTCGAAGGGAGTCATGAACTCGCTGATGGGGGTCGCCGGATCCATACGGCTGACACGGTAGTCACGGCTGGTGACCAGTCCGACCATCTTGCCTTCTGCGGTGCCATCCTCGGTGATGGCGATGGTTGAGTGACCGGATCTTGCCTTCAGATCCAGTACGTCCTGCAGTGTCTGGTCCGGGCGCAGGTTACTGTCACTTCTGACGAATCCTGCCTTGTAGGACTTGGCTCTTCTGACCATCTCTGCCTGCTTCTCAACGGGCTGAGAGCAGTAGATGAAGGAGATCCCGCCTTCTCTTGCCAGGGCCACTGCCATGACGTCATCGGATACGGCCTGCATGACTGCAGACACCAGTGGAATGTTTGCGGACAGCGCCGGCTGCTCGCCCTTCTTGAATTTCACGATGGGCGTCTTAAGTGATACGTTCTGTACTGTCATTTCCTTGGATGTGTAACCTGGCACGAGCAGGTACTCGTTGAACGTCCTGGATGGTTCATTGAAAAATTGGGCCATGATCTCCTCCTGTCTCCGTCATATGAATTGATTCTTTTTCCTGTGTATTAGCAAATATTTTATACCATTTCCTAGTGCTGTGCAAGGAGATTCTGCATTATTTTCAGACCCTTTGCTCGAACATAGTAATGGTAGATCTCATCCTCCTTAACAGTGGTGTCTGTGAAAGCGGTTTCCTCGCCTTTTTTCACCTCTCCCACCAGCTCATAATCCGCTCCGTCGGAACGGAAAATACGGTATCCTTCCGCATCCTTCACCGGTTCCCACTCCAGCTTGACGCTGCCGTCCTGGTTCAGAACGGTGGTCTTGATGTGGCTGGCAAAGTGAAGAGCGATCTGGTTGACTTTGTTTATGAGGTACTGCCCCGGCGCGGACTCAGAGAGCTCCCGGACGGCGCCGGTTCCCGGATCTGCCGGGATGGTGTCAGCCTCCAGCACATCGTAGTAGTCCAGCTTGGCCCTGCTGTAGTTCAAAAGCCGCAGGGTGTCCTTGTACCGGTCCTCCAGCATGTCGTTCATGACCACGGTGTAGATGGTCTTGCCGTTGTACTCTGCCATTTCCATGAGGGAGGCATTATCGTACTCCCAGGTTCCGGTCTTTCCGGCTTTGATATTGTAGGTCTCCCAGGGCTTCTTCAGCTTCTTGTGCTTGTGGAAGAAGGGATTGGTGAGGGTCACGGTGATCTCGTCGTCGTACTTGTTGGTGGGGGCCAGCTTGGTCCTTCTGGTCTGGCACACCTCCTGCACAAAGTCATACTGGAAGCAGGCCTGGGCGATCAGGGCCATGTCATGGGGGCTGGAGTAGTTCCCGCCCTCGATGAGGCCGTTGGCGTTGGTGAACTTGGAGTTGGTGCACCCCAGCTTCTTCGCCTCTTCATTCATACGCTTGGCGAATTCCTTCTTGTTGCCGGATACGGTGGAGCCCAGCACTGCCGCCGCATCGTTGGCGGAGTGCAGCAGTGTGGCGTAGATCAGATCCCGGATGGGCATCTGCTCCCCCTTCTGCAGGTAGAGCTTGCTCTCCATGACCTTGCAGTCCTCCTTGGTGGCGGTGGCCTTGGTATCCAGAGTCAGCCGCCCGGCGTCGATCTCCTTCATGACGATGTACACCGTCAGCACCTTGGTCATGCTCAGAGGATCCAGATGCTCGTCGATGTTCTTGCCGTAGAGCACCTCCCCCGTCTCACCACAAAGTGCGATGGCGCCGTCGGCGTTGGTCTTCGGTTCCTCGATGAGATCCTTGTCCGTGGAGATCACGCTGTTGATGGGATTCTCCTGTTCTAACTTGGTTCCGTTTGTTTCAGCAAAAACGCAGCCGCTTCCGGCGGTCATGCAAACCAGCAGAAGGACTGCGATCATTTTTCTAATTGTCTTCTTATTTTTCATACTCATGTATGATATTATACCCCATTCTGATAGGCTTTGTCTATATCAAGAAAAATTCCATGGCCAGCACTGTGACACAGCAAAGGCCTGCAACCTGGTACAGATTGGCTCCGATCCAAGCCGCCCCCATGCCGATGAGCAAAGCCCCGGCTCCCGCGATGGGAGACTGGGTGGCGTTCACGATGGCAGGGAAGGTCATCACCGCCAGGGTCACGTAAGGCACGTAGTACAGGAAGGACTGGAAGAACGCGTTCTCGATGGGGTGCTTGATCAGGGTCAGGGGCAGGATACGACAAAGCCCTGTCGCAATGGCCATGACCAGAATATATATGTAGATATTAACCTGCAAGTTCTTCACCTCCCTCTGGTTCTTCCACCACCTTGGTGCGCCGCGGGAACAGGATCGCCGCAACAGCGGAGATGGCCACGGTTAAGATGATGGTCCGGTTGCCGGATGAAAGATCCGAGATCACCGGCGCAGTGGATGCGATATAGCTGGCCGCAAAGCTGATAAGAATGCACACCGCCACGACTTTGTCCTTTCTGGCGGGAGGGATGATCACTGCCAGGAACATGCCGAAGAGCGCGACACTGAGGCAGCTGACGATCCGCAGGGGAAGCAGATTCCCCATGACGATGCCCAGGGCCGTTCCCACAGACCACATGGGACAGGCCAGGAACCAGGCGCCAATGCCGTAATATGGATGAATGTATCCCGGCCGGGAAATGTTCAGGCCGAAGAGCTCGTCGGTGATGGACCAGCCGATCATGATCCGGTGACGCAGAGGCGTTCCCGCGGGGATCCTCTGATTGAGCGCGAACCCCATAAGCAAGTACCGCAGGTTCGTGATGACCATCATAATGAACAGCTGCGCCAGTGTGGCGTTTGCGGCAAACAGGGTGTAGCCGATGTACTGCCCTGCCGACGCGTAGGATGTATAGCTTGACAGGAATCCCTGGAACGCGTTAAATCCGCAGTCCCTTGCCGTGATCCCCAAAGAAAAGGCGACGGCGAAATAGCCGACACCGATGGGAAATGCATCCCGCATTCCCTGTACGAAAACTTCCCGATTGCTTTGCATGTTTACCTCTGTATAAAAGATATTTCCCGATTATGATAACACGATGCCGGTCATAAGTAAAGAAAACGCAGATTTTCAGTTTAGTCTGAAAATCTGCGCCTGATTCTATGCCGGAAGCTGATCGATGTATTTCTCCTTGTATTCATCGAATACCTTGTGATACCCCGGATCATCGGAATGATGCAGCTCGTGGATGTACTGGTGTTCCTTGCCCAGGATAGCCGGGTCGTTGGCACCCAGAAGGTGTACGGCCAGGTCGGAACACTGATCGGAGACCCGCTCCAGATTCAGAAGCATGTTCTGGAACTGGATTCCATTGAATACGGCACACTTGCCTTCGATCATGCGCTGTACATGGCGGTCCTGAAGCTCCTCGATGAGCTCGTCGATGACCTCCTCCAGAGGCTCCACCTTCTTGGCCAAAGCCACATCGCCGGTGGAGTACGCATCGGCGGTAAGCTGCAAAATCTCGTTCACCGCATCCATGGCGATGGCAAGCTCCTGCTGCCCCTTCTCGGAAAAGTGCTCGTCAGCATCATGCATGACGCCGATGTAGTCGATGATGTTCACCGCCAGATCGCCGATCCGCTCAAACACCACCAACGCCTGAAGATGGAAGGATGACTCCCGCTTGTGGGCATCCAGTATGATATGGGGCGAGATGGCCACGATGTACTGGTTGCAGGCATCTGCCATGGTATCCAGAAGCTCCTCGCGGCTTCGGATCCGTTCTTCTCTCTTCAGGTCATAGTCAAACAGCTGCTGGATGGCCGCGGTGTAATTGTGATGGGCCACCTCGCACATGTTTCCGATGACGATGGAAGTCTCGTTCAAAGCCAGCGCCGGGTTGGTCACCAGACGCTCGTCCAGTTTGCTGAGACTCTCCTTCAGCGCTGCATCCTCGTCGTCCTCCCGCTTGTCCGGGACGATCTTCTCCGCGATCTTCGCAAACACCCCTGCGAAGGGCAAAAGCAGCAGCGCCGGCACCAGACGGAAGAGTCCGTGGACATTGGCCACGCCGCCGGAGTTCATGGTGAGATACCAGATGTCATCGTTCAGAATGCCCGTAGCCCGGGTGATGCCGATCACCAGGAAAATCAGAACAGCCGCGATCACATTATATATGATGTGGACCAGGCAGGTCCGGATCTGCTCTGGTTTGGCGCCGATGCGGCAGACCAGATAGGTGGTGATGCAGTCACCGATGTTGACGCCGATGATCACGGAGAACACCGCACAGAAAGTCACGCCCACAGAACTGGCCACAGACTGCAGGATGCCCACCACGGCAGATGAGCTTTGTATCACTCCGGTGACTACTACGCCGGAGAGAAACCCCAGCGCATAGTTGCCCTCAAAGGACACCAGCAGATGACTCAGGCTGTCTCCGAACTGTGACACCGCCGCGCTCATGTTCATCAGCCCCACGAAGAGGATACCGAATCCCATGCACACCGTGCCCACGGCGTCGGACCCATGGCCTTTCACGAACATGATCAGGATGATACCGATGATCAAAGCCATGGGGGCGAGATTGTCGGACTTGAAGAAGTATAGAAGGCTCCCCGCGTCTGCCTGTACGTCCATGAGCCGGATGATCTGTGCCGTGATGGCGGTCCCCACGTTGGCCCCCAGCACGATGCCGATGGACTGCCGGAAAGTGATGAATCCCGCGCCCACCAGGCCCACGGACAAAACAATGGTAGCCGTGGAACTCTGGATCATGCAGGTCACCAGCATTCCGAGCAGAAAGCCCATAAATGGCTTGTTGGTGATCTTCGCCAGGGCCGCCTTCATGGCGCCTCCGGAGCTGGACTTCAGCCCGTCCCCCATGATGCGCATGCCGTACAGGAACATGGCAAGGCCGCCAAGCAATGATACGATTCTATAAAAAAGTTCCAAATCTCTCTCCTTCTTCATTCAATCTTAATGACGGTCGAGTTCATTTTACCTTTAATAAGAAATGAATACAAGAGTTTTCCGAAAAATGGATGCACGCCCGGTGCTGGCGTAGCCTCTATGGGGCGCCCGGTGCTGGCGTAGCCTCTATGGGGCGC
>CAMOGZ010000089.1 GCA_946614405.1 uncultured Eubacterium sp.
GCTGCCCCCCAGGACTTCGATGGCCGGCATGGCACGGTCCAGTTCTTCCTCCACGTCGCTGCCCTTATAGGCGATGAAGTAACCCCCTTCTCTCACCAGTGGAAGACAGTATTCACTGAGCACTGCCAGGTCCGCCACGGCACGGGAAACACAGAGGTCGAACTTCTCCCGGTACTTCTTATTCTGTCCAAACTCTTCCGCCCTGCCATGAACCGGTGTCACATTCTTCAGCCCGATGGCATCGGTCATCTCCTTGACCACCTTGATCCTCTTATTCAGAGAATCCGCCAGGGTGAATTTCTTGTCCGGACTCAGGATCGCCAGGGGAACTCCCGGAAATCCTCCTCCGGTACCGAGGTCGATCACATTCTCTGCATCCTGAAACTCTTCCATATCATAGATCACTACAGAATCCACAAAGTGTTTGATGGCGAATTCCTCCGGATCTGTGATGGCCGTCAGGTTGATGCTCTTATTATATTCCAGTACCTGTTCCATGTATTTCTGAAACAGTTCATATCTTTTCTCAGAACAGCGGATCCCCAGCTCAGGGAAGTGCTCCTTCAAAATATCGATCATGTTCCACTCCTTCTCACGGATGTTTCACGTGAAACATCTTCTATTTCTTCTCCCGTCTTCTCTTCTCCATCCAGATCATCAGCACGTTGATGTCCGCAGGAGATACTCCGGAGATCCGGGATGCCTGCCCTACGGAGAGGGGTTTGATCTGGGACAGCTTCTGGGCTGCCTCGATGCGCAGTCCTTCAATTGCGCCGTAGTCCAGATCCTGGGGAAGTGCCTTCCCCTCCAGCTTCTTGAACTTCTCCACCTGAGCCATCTGCTTGGCGATGTATCCCTCGTACTTGATCTGCACCTGCACCTGGTCCAGAGCATGAGAGGAAAGTTCCGGACGGTCCGGATCGATCTCCGCCAGAGATGCGTAGTCCACCTCGGGACGTTTCATCAGTTCCATCAGGGACACCCGGTTGGACAGGGGCGCGCTGCCCCGACGCTCCAGATACTCATTGGCATCTTTGGGACCCACCGTGGTCGAGGCCAGTCGATGGACTTCATCGTCCACCAGCTTCTGTTTGGCCAGATATTTCTGGTAGCGCTCCTCCGATGCCAGTCCGATGTCATATCCGATCTTCGTCAAACGCGTGTCTGCGTTGTCTTGCCTCAGAACCAGTCTATATTCCGCTCTGCTCGTCATAATTCTGTAAGGTTCATTAGTACCTTTGGTCACCAAATCGTCGATGAGAACGCCAATATAAGCCTCGCTCCTATCCAGAATCAGGGAATTTTTACCATTTATTGTCAGGGACGCATTGATGCCCGCCATCAGTCCCTGGGCTGCCGCTTCTTCATAACCGGAGCTACCATTAAACTGTCCGGCGCAGAACAGGTTCTTAATGAATCGATATTCCAGATTCAGGTCCAGGTCCATGGGATCGATGCAGTCATACTCGATGGCATAAGCCGGCCGCGTTATGGTAATGTTTTCCAGTCCGGCGATGCTGTGGTAGAAATCTCTCTGCACATCCTGAGGAAGGCTGGAGGACATACCCTGAATGTACATCTCCTCCGTATCCAGTCCCTCGGGCTCCACGAACAACTGGTGCCGTTTCTTATCGGCGAAGCGATTGACTTTGTCCTCGATGGAAGGACAGTAGCGGGGGCCGATGCCCTCGATCTGCCCGCCGAAGAGTGCGGACCGATGGAAGTTCTCCCGGATGATCCGGTGCGTCTCTTCATTGGTATAAGTCAGCCAGCAGGGAACCTGTTCCCTCTCCAGCTTGTCGTTCAGGAAGGAGAACGGGACGATGCGCTGATCGCCGTCCTGCCGCTGCATCTTGCTGTAGTCGAAGGTGGAGGCCAGGGCCCGTGCCGGAGTTCCGGTTTTGAACCGGCGCATCTTCATGCCATGCTTCTGCAGATTCTCCGAAAGCTCCATGGAAGGAGCCAGCCCGTTGGGGCCGCTGGAGAAAACGCTGTCCCCGATGAAGATCTTCCCCCGAAGGAAGGTCCCCGTGGCAAGGACCACCGCCTTGCAGCGATACTCCGCATGGGTCCGGGTCAGGACACCGCAGACCGCTCCGTCTTCGATGATGAGATCGATGACTTCGTCCTGCTTCATGTCCAGGTTCGGCTGCTTCTCGATGGTCTTCTTCATCTCGGTGTGATAGCGGTGCTTGTCCGCCTGGGCCCGAAGGGAATGGACCGCCGGTCCTTTGGCGGTGTTCAGCATCCGGCTCTGGATGAAGGTCTTGTCGATGTTGACCCCCATCTCTCCGCCCAGGGCGTCGATCTCCCGCACCAGATGTCCCTTGCCGGTCCCGCCGATGGAGGGATTGCAGGGCATCATGGCGATGGCTTCCAGATTGATGGAGAACATCAGCGTCCGGTTGCCCATCCGTGCGGAAGCAAGGGCCGCCTCGCATCCTGCATGACCGGCACCCACCACGATGATATCATATTCTCCCATTAGTACTTTATCCATAGATTATTTCCCCAAACAAAATCGTGAAAATACTTCATTTAATATATCATCCGTTACGGCCTCACCGATGATCTCCCCAAGCGCCTCGTAGGCACTGTTCACATCGATCTCCAGGATCTCCAATGGTTCTCCCGCCCGGGCCATGCCCAAGGCATCGGACAAGCCGGAGCTTGCCTTGTCCAGAAGATCCTTATGCCGCACATTGGTGACCATCAGGCTGTCGGACTGACTGACCTCGCCGCCGTAGACCCGTCTTTCGATGGAACTTTCGATGGCGTCGATCCCGGACAGCTCCCGAATGGAAGCCGTGATGATCTCCCCGTCATAGCCCTGATCCCGCAGCATCTCTTCTGTGATGAGCTGGGGCAGGTCGGCTTTGTTCCTCACCAGAATGGTGCGCCCCGGGTCCACATGGGAGAGCAGGGACTGGTCCTCCTGGTCCAGAGGCCTGGAGGCATCCAGGAGCAGCAGCACCAGGTCGGCACGGTTGAAAGACTCCTTGGACCGCTCAATTCCAATGGATTCAATGGTGTCGTGGGTCTCCCGGATCCCCGCTGTGTCCGTCAGCACCACCGGGATCCCCCGGACATTCAGGTGCTCTTCGATGGTGTCCCGGGTGGTGCCGGGGATGTCGGTGACGATGGCACGGGACTCCTTCAGCAGTGCATTCATCAGCGAGGATTTACCCACGTTGGGTTTGCCCACGATGGCCACCGCCAGGCCTTCCCGCATGATGCGGCCAGTCTGGGCGCTGTCCCGAAGGGCGTCAACCTCGCGGATCAGATCCGTAAGTTCCATGCACAGCTTATCATAGGTCACTTCCTCGATGTCCTCATCGGGATAATCGATATTCACGGTGAGGTCCACCAGGATGTCCACCATCTTCGCCCGCAGCTCCCGGATCTTCCGGGACAGAGCGCCGTCCAGCTGGTCCAGGGCCACGTCGTAGGCTTTGTCCGCCCGGGCGGAGACCAGGTCCATGACGGCCTCAGCCTGGGACAGGTCCAGACGACCTCCCAGGAAGGCCCGCTTGGTGAACTCTCCACGCTCCGCAAGGCGCGCGCCGGCGCCGAGGGCCAGGGACAAAGTCCGCCGCAGGGGGACCATCCCGCCGTGGCAGTAGATCTCCGCCACGTCCTCGGTGGTGTAGGTCCGGGGTCCCCGCATCATCACGCAAAGAACCTCGTCCACAGTGCTCCCGTCAGCGGGATCCACGATGTGTCCGTATGTCATCTTCCGGTCGGTGGCTAATTCTCCTCCCGCCGGAACAAAGATTTTCGAAAGGATCTCTCCGGCCTGCTCGCCGCTGATCCGGATCATCCCAACGCTGCCTTCTCCAAAGGGAGTGGCAATTGCAGCAATCGTCTCGTCCATAGTCATTCCTTAAGAAACGAGCCCGCAGAAGTTGCGGGCTCATTGTAATTTACTTTAATTCAATAATAACCCTGCGATACGGATCCTGTCCTTCGCTTCTCGTGGTGACACGAGGGTTATCCTGCAGCGTCGCATGAATGACCTTTCTCTCATAAGGATTCATGGGCTCCAGTTTCACGGAACGTCTGGTGCGAACCACCTTGCCGGCCAGCTTGTTAGCCAGCTGTTCCAGTGTGCGCTCTCTCTTGGAGCGGTAGTTCTCGGCATCAACAACGACCTTGACATACTTGTCCTTGCCCTTGTTCACAACGAGACTGGTCAGATACTGAATGGCATCCAGTGTCTGTCCGCGCTTACCGATGATGGTGCCGGAGTCAGCGCCGTCAATGTTTACGTAGACGTTCTCTTCGTCTGCCTTGACCACCATGTTGATGTTCAGACCCATCTGGTCGGTGACATCCTTCAGGAAAGTCTTGGCCTCATGCTCTTCACAGACCGGAAGATGATCCATGGTCTTATGGAAATCAAGCTCTTCCAGCTTGCTGCTTCTGACGGTCTCTACCGGAGCTTCTGCCTTCTTCTGGCGTTTCTTCCGGTTGCGGTCTCTGTTTCTGCGCGGTTTCTCGGATTTCTGAACCTTCTCTTCCGGCTCCTCGGCTACTGTCTCTGCGATGGTGCTGACAGGTTCCGGTTTCACTTCTTCAACCACCGGTTCCGGTTCTTTCTTGATTTTCTCAACGCGGACCAGAGCAAGCTTGGATCCGATCCCGAAGAACCCTCTGCTGGGCTGCTCCAGGACGGTGACCTCGACCTCGTCTCTGCCACATCTCAAATCAGCAAGGGCAAGTTCGACTGCAGAGTCGATATCATCGCCCCATTTTTCTGTTACATCCATTTATATACTCCCTTACATCGATCTTGCAGCCTTTTTCTTCTTTTTCTTCATCTTGGCCTCGCTCTCCTCACGCAGTTTTCTGCGGATCTGAGCAAACCGGATATTATAGAAGATCTGAATGAACTGGCTGATAAACCAGTACCATGCCAGTCCGGCAGGGTATGTCTTAGCAAGCCATACGATCATAATCGGGAATCCGTACTTCATGACGTTCATCATTGCGTTGGACTGGTTCGGCGCCTGTCCCGGCATGCTTCCCATCTGGGAAGAAAGCCAGAAAGAGATAAAGGTGGCGATACCCGCCAGAACCGGAAGGATCCAGGGATCCGGCTGAGCCAGATCGTTGATCCACAGGAAACTCTCGTGGATGGCGAAGACCATCTTCTCGGAAGTGAGATAGGTGAGAGGATAACGCAAAAGCTGGAACAATCCCATGATCACGATCATCTGAACGATCATCGGAAGACATCCGGCCATGGGGTTTACTCCCTCTTCCTTATACAGCTCGGAGATCTTCTCGTTCATCTTCTCTTTGTCATCCTTATATTTATTCTGGATGGCCTGCATCTTGCCGCTGAGCTCCGTCATGCCGGCAGTTGACAGGATCTGCTTCTTATACAAAGGATAGAGAAGCAGCTTGATGATGACCGTCAGTATGATCAATGCCAGTCCGTATGAACCGATTACGTTATATAAACCGGTCAGTACATACGCCAAAGGCTGCGCTAATATTCCAAATATGTTCATCTAAACAAAATCCTCCATTATTTCAATGGGTCGTAGCCGCCTGGATTCCACGGGTGACACCGCAGGATCCTGCGCACTCCTAAATAGGTGCCCTTGATGGGGCCATACTTCTCCACTGCCTGGATGAAGTACGTGGAACAGGTAGGGTAAAACCTGCATGTCGCCGGGAAAAGCGGCGAAATGCATACTTGATAAAATCGGACAAGTAAAATCAGGATCTTTTTAAAAGGATAACTGATCCATTCTTTGACTTTCATGACTTCGGTATAACCCCTGTTCTTCTCAGTGCAGATTCAATGGACTTCTGCACCTGCTGGCACTTGGCGTCGCCGATGGTATTCCGTGCGATAATGATATAGTCATAGCCTGCGGGAAGCTCATATGCAGAAAGGCGCAGTGCTTCCTTCATGAGGCGGCGGGCACGGTTGCGGACGACGGCATTGCCGACCTTCTTGCTGGCCACAAAGGCGACCCGCTTATGTTCCAGTTTATTCTTGCGAAAGAATACCACAACATAGCGGTCTCCCACGGATTTCCCGTTCCGGTAGACCCGGTCGAAATCCTTACGTGTGCGCAGCACTTCCGGATCGCGCATCTTATTATGCGGACAGTTTCTTTCTTCCTTTGGCTCTTCTTCTCTTGAGAACGTTTCTTCCGTTCTTGGTTGCCATTCTCTTACGAAATCCGTGTTCCTTTTTTCTCTGCCGTTTCTTAGGCTGATATGTCTGTTTCATAGTGTAAAACCTCCAATTAATTAATAGTTATTATTTTTGCACAATCTAAATTACAATATGTGCACGCATACGGATTAATTATACGTTCATTCCGGAATTATGTCAACTAAAAGATG
>CAMOGZ010000090.1 GCA_946614405.1 uncultured Eubacterium sp.
AAAACGGCAGCCTTCGGGCTGCCGTTCGTCGTACCAATATTCAGATTGGATTATTCTTTATCTTCGGATGCTGCCTTGTCGGTACTCTCGGTGGCGGCCTTATCCTCGGTCTTTTCCTCGGTCTTCTTATCTACCTTCTTGCCCAGTTCCATCAGTTTGTCTTCTACTGCGGTGATCATGTAGGACTGTCTCATGTTGTTCTCTTCTGCATACTCCATGATGTCCTGTCCGTAGGAATCCTTGAACTGTTCTTCTGTCATGCCGCTGCTCTCCAGCAGGTCCAGGAGATATTTCTTGAATTCCTTGTCGTTGACCTTGACGCCTTCCTTCTTGGCGATGGAATTGATGGTCAGGTAAGCCTTGACGTTCTCCTTGGCGGATTCCTTGTACTGCTTGTCCATCTCATCTGCGGTGGTGCCCATAGCAGTGTAGTAATCCTCTACGCTCATGCCGTACTGAGATACCATCTGCTCCTGCTGAGCCTTGATGTTCTCATACTCGTGCTTATACTTGCCCTTCGGATACTTCTTCATCTTGGCATTGTCCACAGCCTGCTGAAGGAGATCGCTCTTGGCAGCGTTCTCAGCACTTTCCTTGGCCTCTTTCTCCAGAGTCTTCTTCACATCGGCCTCGTAGTCCTTCTTGTTGTCGAAGTCACTGTTCTTCTTGATGAATGCCTCATCGTATTCCGGTGTGACGGAAACGCTCTTGCTGTTGATCTTGACGGTGAAGACTACCTTCTTGCCTGCTACTTTCTCATTGGTGTAGTCCTTGGGGAACTGCAGCTTCAGGTCTACGGTGTCGCCGATCTTCTTTCCGATCAGTCCATCCTCGAATCCGTCGATGAAGGATCCGGAACCGATGGTCAGATCATACCCTTCTGCGGAGTTTCCGTCGAAAGGCTTGCCGCCGATCTTGCCCTCGTAATCGATGTTCACGGTATCTCCATCTGCTACCTTGCCCTTCTTCACGGTCTTGGTAGTGGTGGCAGCCTGCAGATTCTGCTGGATCCGCTCCTGGACCTGCTCATCGGTGACCTTGGTCTCCTCGATGGTGTACTCCAGATCCTTGTAATCTCCCAGTGTGACATACTTGTCATAGTTGGAATAAATGTAGCTGTTCTCATTGAACAGACCCTCGTTGGCGTGGCGATACCATACCAGCGCGCCTGCCACGATCAGGCAGAGGATCAGGATCCCCAGTACCAGCTTGCCCCACGGAAACGGACGCTTGACCTTCTTGTAGGCGTCGGTGCCTACCGTTGCCCGCTCCAGTTCTTCTTGTTTGTGTAATTCTTTGATTCTGTTACCTTTAGACATAATACCCTCTTAATAAATTGATAATATTTGCCGGCGCCATAATTCGCCAACATAATGGATTATAGCACATCTGCTCAATCCTTTTGTAATGGAATGGTGAAAATTCCCCTTATCTTCCACTATCCTGAGTGATTTTCCGTATCTTTTCAGCAAGCTCCGGTGTGAATGCCCCCGGGCTCATGCGCCATGCCCAGTTTCCTTCCCTGAGGCCCGGCGTATTGACTCTGGCCTCGCTGCCCAGATCCAGATGATCCTGCATGGGAATGATGCAGGTGTTGGCCCGGCTTCTCATGGCCAGAAGGATCATCAGCTGCGACGCCGTATCCGGGGTCAGCTCCGGTCCGTCCACGGGATTTCTGCGGAGGTACTCATAGAGAAAGAGCTGTTTCCATTCCGCCTCCGATGCGTACCAGCCCCGGGATGTATCATTGTCGTGAGTCCCGGTGTAGACCACGCAGTGCTCGGGATAGTTGATAGGCATGTGGGGATTATACCAGTCATTCTCAAAGGCAAACTGGATGATCCTCATCCCCGGATACCCCGTTTCCTCAAGCAGCTCCCGGACATCATCGGTGATGATCCCCAGATCTTCAGCGAAGAACCGGACCTCTCCAAGCTTTTCCCGAAGGAAATTGAACAGTTCCATCTTCGGGCCGGGACGCCACTCACCGGTCAGAGCATTCTCGGCATCTGCCGGAATGGCATAATATCCTGCAAGGCCCCGGAAGTGATCGATGCGGACCACGTCATAGAGTTCGAAGGTCTTGATCACCCTTCTGAGCCACCACTTATATACAGGCCGCTCATCCACCGGAAGGTCTGCACATCCGTCCCAGTCATAGAGAGGATTCCCCCACATCTGTCCTGTTTCCGAGAAGATATCCGGCGGGCAGCCGGAGACGTCGATGGGTCGAAGTTCCTCATCCAGCTGGAAGATCTCGGGGTCGATCCAGTTATCCGCTCCATTGATGGATGTGTAGATGGGCATGTCCCCTACGATCTGGATCCCCTTGCTGTGGGCATATTCCCGCAGGGCATGCCACTGGCGGAAAAACTCATACTGCATCCAGCAGAAGAAGTGGATGTCATCCTCTTTCTCTCTGCGCCAGCGCTCCAGGGCCTCTTCCCGGCGGAAGCGAATATCCTCCGGCCAAGTCCTCCAGTCATTCTCCCGGAAATGGATCTGCAGCGCCCAGAACAAAGCCGTATCCTCCAGCCATTCCTGATTGTCCCGGCGAAACTCGTCAAACTCCTCATCCGGCTGATAGCGGCTGTAGGCCTGATGCAGCAAAGGATAGCGGACCTCCTCCAGATAGATGTAATCGATTCGGTCAGGCTTTGTGCCATGGAGCTGCTCCGCATAGGCCGCAAGCTCCTCTTCTGTGAGAAGGCCCTGTGCGCAGAGCTCCTCTGGGTCGATATACAGAGGATTCCCTGCGAACCCGGACAAAGCATCATAGGGGGATCCACCGTTCAGGGTCATCCCCAGGGGGAGGATCTGCCAGTAGCGCTGGCCCGCCTCGACGAGCCGGTCCACGAACTGCCGCGCCTCCTCAGAAAAACAGCCGATCCCGTAAGGGGACGGCAATGAAAACACCGGTAATAATATTCCACTTGCTCTCATGATAAACTCCTTCATCGTCTTCGTTCCCATTGTAACACAGAACTGACCAGTAAGTAAAATAAATGATTGACTTTCTAAGCATAAAACTTTATAATTATTGTAAACCAAGCTATGTTAGTACGGCATGATTCAGGGGAATCGCATCGGGGGACGCGATGATCATGCTGGTTTTGGTATTTCAAAGGGAAATTGGGAGATTGAATATGGCACACATCACTAGTGATATGAGTGATGCGCAGATCCGTCGTGTACTGCGCAGAGAGAAGAAACGAAGAGCGCGGATTAAGGTCGCAAGCAGACTGGGGATTCTGATCCTTGTCATCTTTATGATGATCTACCTGCTGGTTACCGGAATTCAGCGTATTTTTATTACCGATACACATGCTGCTGACATCGCCACCGGGCAGGACATACGGGGAACCATCTTCGTGGATGCCGGCCATGGCGGAGATGATCCGGGAGCTGAGGCCAAGGGACGCCTGGAGAAGGATGACACCCTGGTCATGGCCAAGGCCATCAAGAAGGCCCTGGAGAAGAAGGGATTCAAGGTAGTCATGTCCCGCACCGAGGACGTCACCGTAGACCGTGAGGCCCGGGGCAAGATGGCCAACGAGGCCGGCGCCGGACTGATGATCTCCTGTCACAGAAACAAGGCGACAGAGGGTCAGGGAATCGAGATGTGGATCCCCTCCGCCAACGGCAATGCAGACCGCATGCTGGGCGAGAGCATCATGTTCTACATGGAGAAGGTGGGCATCACCGCCAACCGCGGCGTACGTGCCGGCACTCTCCCCGATGCCACCGATGATTACGCAGAGAACCGGACTTCCAACATGCCCTCCGTTCTCATCGAGTTCGGATTCATGAGTGACGACGAGGACAACGAACTCTTTGATACTCATCTGAACGAGTATGCCGCAGCCGTGGCCAAGGGCGTCAGCAAGACCTACGCCAACCTCTACGAGAAGGACTGATCAGAAATTAATAAGCGCTTGAGCAATTGCTCAGGCGCTTTTTTCTTTTTCATTGAACCATTTCCTCTTGGCAAACCAGTACCAGACGGGTACCAGGAACATATAGAATGCATAGAGCATGGACTCCACCCCCACTCCCATGAAGGACAGGGGCACCATGACGCCGATGGTCCAGGGGATGGTGCAGGCGATGAGGATCACGGAATTCTCCATGTCGATGGCCAGCTCCTGCCGGCTTCCGCCGCCGTCCAGGTAAGGCTTCTCCAACAGGTCGTTGCACATCAGGGTGGTGATGGTCTGATTGCAGAAAATCATGGACGTCACGATGCTGAGGATCACGATCACGGAGAACCGTCCGATGCGGGTGCATGCCCGGGAAAGCTGAGCCTGCAGGCTCTCCAGCATATGAGTCTCATTGAAGATCCCGGAGTAAGACGAGGATATGATCACGATGAGCACCACTTCCACCATGGAGGACAGACCGCCGCCGTTGAGGATGGCGCCCAGGCCCTCTCCCTGGGCCTGGTATCCCAGCACGCAGAACTTCAGGATGTCCGGAATCGGCACGCCCTGGACCAGCCAGGCCACCAGGGCTCCGCTGAGGATACTGAAGCCCATGGCTTTCATCACGCTCACATGGAGCAATGGAAGCAGGATCATCAGTACCGCCGGCACAAAGGCCCACAGGGACAGGTTGAAGGATTCCTCGAATGAGGTCACCAGCTCCTGGTCCACATGACTGATGGGATGCCTCAGGGACAGCCCGGTGTATATGATGATGCTGACGATGAGCGGTACCATACCCGTCCGCATCATGAGTTTTACGTTGTTGAAGATCTCCGTGCCCGTGACTCCCGCCACCAGGTTGGCGCTGGAGGAGACCGGCGAGCAGCGGTCGCCGAAGTAAATGCCGGACATAATCACCCCTGCGGTGACCACCGGGTCCACTCCCCCGCTTCGGGCAAGGGTCATGAAGATGACTCCCACGGTTCCGGCCACGCCGAAGGACGTCCCCAGTGCGTAGCTGAGGAGACAGGACAGCAGGAAGGTGATGATCAGGAACAGCGGCGGCGTGATCACCTTCATACCATAATATACGAAGATCGTGATCGTTCCGGACATGCGCCAGATCGCCGTCACGAACCCAATGACCGCCATGACCTCAATGACGATGAGGGAATCCCGGATCCCCTTGGTTCCCATGGCTGTCAGATCTTTCAGGGGATAGCCCCGGTGCATTCCCACCAGTACAAAGCAAACAAGCCCCACCAACAGGGCGATCACTGTTGAGAACCCCTTGATCAGCGCGGCGAACATACATCCCACAAAAACTAAAAAAGCAATGAGTAAATCCATCATACTACTCCGTAATGTCAATTATCCGAAAATCAGTTTATCACAGCAACCTATAAATGTCGAGAAAAACTGTGCATTCTCCACTAAATGTGATATACTGTATAAGTTACTGAATTATTATATTATGGAGAGGTGTTTGTCATGAATGAAAAGAAACCAAACGCAAAAGCCCTGCTCCCGATCCTGGTCTTTCTGATCCTGTATCTTGGCAGCGGCATCTACTACGAGTATATCAACCCGCAGGAGGACCAGATGGGATTCTACATCATGTCCGTGGTGGTGGCCTTTGTGGTCGCACTGGTGGTGGCCTTCCTGCAAAACCCCGGCTTGTCCTTCGACGAGAAGATCCACGCCTGTGCCCAGGGCATCGGCGATGATAACATCACCATCATGCTGTTCATCTTCCTGCTGGCAGGAATGTTCAGCGGCACCGCCAGCGCAGCCGGCTGTGCAGAGAGCACCGCCAACCTGCTTCTGAGCGTTCTCCCCGCAAGTTTCGCCATCCCCGGCCTGTTCCTGATCGCATGTCTGATCTCCATGGCCATGGGAACCAGCTGCGGAACGATCTCAGTGCTGGTGCCCATCGCTCTCGCCGTATCCACCTCCGCAGGTCTGAACCTGCCCTTCTGTGTGGGAACCGTCGTGGGCGGCGCCATGTTCGGAGATAACCTGTCCTTCATCTCCGATACCACCATTGCAGCCACCAAGACCCAGGGCTGTGAGATGCGCGACAAGTTCAAGGTCAACTTCCGCATAGCCCTTCCGGCAGCTGTGATCACCTTCGTGATCCTCATCATCATGGGACTCCGGGGCGGCACAGCTACACTGGATCATTTCGACTACAACGTACTGCAGGCGATCCCCTACTTCGCCGTTCTGATTGCTGCTCTTGCCGGCATCAACGTATTCATCGTACTGGGCTGCGGCACCATCCTCTGCGGACTGGTGGGACTGGGAACCGGAACTCTTACCATCGCCAGTGCATTCAGCGCCATGGGCGCCGGAACCTCCGGAATGTTCGAGACCATGATCGTCACCATCCTGGTTGCTTCCATGGGAGCCCTGATGAAGGAATACGGCGGATT
>CAMOGZ010000091.1 GCA_946614405.1 uncultured Eubacterium sp.
CAGGGCCCCGGAACGGCCATGGAGTTTGCGCTGCAGCTGATCCGGATCCTGAAAGGTGAGGCAGCCTCGGAGGAGGTCCGGGACGGGCTTCTGTACCGATATTAAGAGAGGATAATTTGCTATGGGATTGAAAATGGACCTTCACATGTATTCCGCATATTCAGAGGGGTCTCTGAAACCGCTGGAACTTGTGAGGAAATTTTATAACGATGAATACAGCCAGATCGCGCTGACGGACCGGAACACCACAGAGGGAGTGAAGGAGGCGCAGATCGCTGGAGAGGCCCTGGGGATCCAGGTGAATGCCGGAGTGGAGATGTCCGCCGTCTGTGAGGGGACTCCACTGTATATCCTGGGCTATTACATCGATGTGGAAAATGAGGCGCTTCAGGAGGGCCTTCGGAAACTCCGTGAAAGCGGCGAGCCCATGGACAGCGGTGAGGTCATCGCGCTGATCCGGGGAGCCGGAGGGATCCCCGCACTGGCTGCGCCCATGGAGATCTGCGGCATCGGCGAACCGGGGTCGGAGGACTACTTCCGGCGGCTGGACGAGATCCTGCGGACGCTGAAGAAACAGGGGCTGGGAGCGGTAGAGTGCTTCCATCCATCCGCCACCAGGGAGCAGGGGATCACCTTCGTGACCTGCGCGGAGAAGTATCATTTGCACGTGACACAGGGTTCCGGGTTTAAGGGCCCTGAGACAGAATAAAGTATGCCAGAACCAAAGGAGATGATGAGATATGGCAACGGTAAATTTTATGAACAATAAGATCGCTGCGGCGATCCGCACCGAGAAGGATTTCAGCAAGGCACTGCGTTCGGATGTGGACATGATTTTCCTGCTCCACTCCAACATCATGACCATTCAGCCCTGCATTAATGAGATCCACGGTGCAGGGAAGAAGATCATCGTCCATGTGGATTTCGCAGAAGGAATCGGCAAGGACAGAGCAGGACTGGAATACCTGAAGAAGCTTGGCGTAGACGGGATCTGCACTACCAGAACCAATCTTGTGCGCATGGCGAAGGACTTGGGAATGCTTACGGTTCAGCGTTTCTTTATGATCGATTCCCATTCTGTCGGGACATCTGTGGAATCCATCAAGATCTCCAAGCCGGATATCGTAGAGATCATGCCGGCCATCGTAACCAAGAAAATCAAAGAATTCTCCAGCCTGGTTTCCGTTCCGGTCATCGCCGGCGGACTGGTGGAGACAGAGGAAGAAGTTAAGGCAGCTCTGGAGGCAGGTGCCAATGTGGTATCCACCGGCGAGACCTCCCTCTGGACAATGAAGTTTTAGCAAAGGGGTGAAAATATGAAAATCCGTTTTTGTGGAGCATCGACAGGCGTAACCGGGTCCTGCCATCTGCTGATGACAGAACAGCATAATGTTCTTCTGGATTGCGGACAGTTCCAGGGAGGAAAGGCCCAGGAAGCACTGAATTATGAGCAGTTTCCTTTCGATCCCATGGAGATCGAATGCATGATCCTCAGTCATGCCCATATCGATCACTGCGGCAGGATCCCACTTCTGGTAAAGAGGGGATTCCGCGGCAAGATCTACTGCACCGATGCCACAGCGGATCTTCTGCAGGTCATGCTGCTGGACAGCGCTCACATCCATGAAAAGGATACGGAGTGGCAGAATAAGAGAAACGCCAGAGCCGGGAAGCCTCCCGTTGAGCCTTTGTACACCACCAAGGACGCAGAGGAAGCACTGACCCTGGTCGCTCCGGTACTCTACGACCAGCAGATCGAGATCAACGAGGACATGAAGATCGTCTTCAACGATGCTGGACATATCCTGGGATCTGCCATCACCGAGATCTGGGTCAAGGAAGGCGAGCGGGAGTCCAAGATCGTCTTTTCCGGCGACCTGGGCATGACGAATCGTCCGATCCTGAGAGATCCCACCTACATCAAGAAGGCAGACTGCGTCATCATGGAGACAACCTACGGAAGCCGGAACCATGAGGAGAATGCCACCAGCATCAAGCAGCTCATCGATATCACACTGAAGACCGTCAAACGGGGCGGGACCGTGATCATCCCGGCCTTTGCCGTGGGCAGGACCCAGGAACTGATTTTTGAGTTCAACCGGTTCTACGAGAAGGCCAGCGAGGATTACAAGAAGGAACTGGACAATGTGGATGTCTATGTGGACAGCCCCATGGCCACCACCGCTACGGAAGTCTTCCGCAATAACGCCCAGGTGTTCGATGAAGAGACCAAAGAATATATTCTGCGGGGAGACAACCCGCTGGATTTCAAGAACCTGAAGTTCACCAGAAGCACCGAGGAGTCGCAGCAGCTGAATTTCAACCACAGTCCCAAGGTGATCATCTCTGCCAGCGGCATGTGCGAGGCGGGGCGCATCCGGCATCATCTGAAACACAATCTGTGGGATGCCAGAAACAGCGTGATCTTCGTGGGATACCAGGGAGAAGGAACCCTGGGCCGCGCCCTGATCGAGGGAGCCAAAGATGTGACTCTCTTCGGTGAGGATGTGCACGTACAGGCGGAGATCTACAACCTGGAAGGATTCTCCGGACATGCGGACCAGAACGGACTTCTGAGCTGGATCTCCGGATTCGAGAAACCGCCCAAACAGGTCTTCCTGGTCCATGGTGAGGAGGAAGCCAAGCTGACCTTCGCATCTCTGGTGAAGGAGAAGCTGGGGTACGAGCCTATCGTGGTCATGGGCAATTCCGAGTACGAGATCGATATGAATGATGTCTCCGTAGTCAATATGGAAGAGGCCAAGAAGACCGCCGCAGAGGACGAGGAAGTCCAGAAGGTCAGAAACAAGATCGCAGGCATTCATATGGATCTGGAAAGCATCCTTTACAATGCCAATATGGCCATGCAGAGCGAACTTTCTGAGGAAAAGCTGGTGAAGATCAATAACATCGTCCAGGAACTGGAGAAGGCCACCATCAACCTGGGAAGTGCCGTCAACGCCAGAGAGGATAATGTAGAAAAGGCTTCACCGGAAGAGCCGGAGGAGAAGCCTGCTGAATAATCAAAGCAATATAAGGGAGCTGTCTCAAAATAGAGGCAGCTCCTTTAGCATGCCCGGCAAACGGTTTTGCTAAGTCCTCGTCGCAGGCATGTCAGTACACTCGGCTCAGATAGAATAGAGTCCCGGGAAAACTCGCAGCATTACTGCTGCTCAAACAGTTCCCGGGACTTTGCTATTCTATTTCTTCGCCTCGTGTCTTCCTGCTACTGCTCCTGCGGAAATCGCATAACCGTGTTGCCGGGCATGCGTTAGGCGCTGCTCTCTTTGCAGCAGTCTCTTATTGCCTTCACGGCAAAATAAGAGTTCTGCAATGAGGACTTCGCATTCGGCATGCAGAAGGCACTGCCTCTATTCAGATCTCGACTTCCACGGTCTGAACGGGGGAGTATGTTACAGTTCCCTCGATGAAGACCTCGGTGAGCTTGCCGCCATCCTTGACTGCCGTAGCCGTCAGGGTCCCGGCGGGCTGGTTCAGCTCCAGGGAGTAGGTGCCGTCCGGCTTGTCCCATGCGTGGGCGATAACCACAGCGGTGGAGCCGGAGCCGCAGCTCCCCTCAAAGTAAGTGGAGTCCACATCCCGCACATAGACCACAGGCTCCAGCTTCCGGGTCTCCGGGTAGTAATACATGACTCCCATGGCAGGGGGATCATAGGTCTCGTTGATGTAGTTCCGGATGGGCACAAAGGATTCCTCGCCGGCATTATGATCAAGCCAGATCACATGCATGATGCCGCCCAGATCCACCAGAACGCTGCCGTTGACTCCTTCATAGGGGCAGTCTGTGATGGTCTGAACGGATAGGGGATCCGGCATACGGATGCGGGTAAAGGCATTGGCAGGATCCACCCAGACATCCATGGGATGATCCACTCCGCTGACCGTGACGGTAACGGTCCCGCTCTCTGTCATTCCTTCTCTCATGGCTTCCATCAGAGCGAATGCTCTGGAGGCGTTGCCGCAGAACTCCAGTCCGCACATGTTCATGGAATGGTCGCCTGTGATGAATGCTACCTGTTCGCCGTTCAGCTCCTTCATCTCCAAAAGCTGGGTGGCAATGTTCTGATACTGTTCTACAGGAAAAGGATCCAGCACGAAAATCGTGATATTACCGGCAGGATCCGCAATTCTTACTCTGATCTTCTGCTTCATGAGAATGCTCCTTTCCGTTTTTCTGGTTTCAGTATACCACATTTTTCCTTAAATAGTAGGGAGAAAACAACCAAAAACAATAATGATACATAATGGTCTGAATATTTATGCAATTATTCTAATCCCCACGCCGGACCGCTTTCCGGGACCCGATTACAATAAACTACTGAAAAACGACAAGTAAGTCATTAAATACGACATCGGGGCAGAAACAGTATTGACTAATTCTTCCAGTGGTGGCATAGTAATGAAACCACCTAAATACTATAACAAACCTGGCCGGGTGAATAAAAATATAAAAGGAGGAATGAGAATGGCTAGAGAATGGCAGCAAACACGTTTTCCTGAATTCGTCCTGCCCGATGCTGTGTATTACCAGTCTGTCTGGGCGGTCAGGGATTTGTATCGGATGAAGAATCGTATTATAGAACTGGATGAAGAAATCTCCTCCGGAAAGTGTCCGCCGGGGGTGGTCAGTGATGTGACCAAGGGATATCCCTTCCATAAACCGACGGAGAAGGCGGCGGTGGAGAAGATGCTCCTGGAGAACAGGGTGGACGCCATTGACGGAGCACTGCGGACTGTACCGGAGATCTACCGGTCGCCGGTGATGGAGAGCATCATCAACCGGAAGAATCCCACCGGTTCTCTGAGTAAGATATGGAAGATCTGGAAGCAGCGGTTTCTGTTTAACGTGGCGAAGAATCTGTCCCTGATCTGAGGAGAAATAAATCTTTCAATATTTAACAAAAAAGGTATTGTAAGGGAATTAAAACTGTGGTATTATAGTAGTGTAAATAAATGGAATCTGACGCAGGAAGGAGGAAACCTGCTGGACAAGGGCTGAGAATCTCAGCCCTTTTTCTATGCAGGGAAAAGGAATGAAACCAACATTTACAAGAAGGATCCGAGGCCTTTGGGCGCTGCTGGCTGTGGCGGTCTGCCTGATGCCTGCAACTTCGGCCGGGGCATCGGGAGGCGAGATCGCCGTGCTGAAGGCCTCCATACGAGGCGTGCTCTGTGAGCTCAGCATCCATGCGGCATGTCAGGGGGAGGAAGGGTCCCGGGAGGCGTCATTCCGGGTCATCGGATCCGTGGAATCCCCGGTGCTGTGGATGTATGAAGGAACCCATAAGAGACGGGCCTGTTACCGCTTCTCCGGAACGGAATCGGAGACCCTGCAGATCGATGGAAAGACCTTTACTGCAGACAGCGGAAGTCTGATCCTGGAGGACGAGAGAGTCTATGAGATCCGGGCCAGTGCCATCTATGTCTGGAAGACATCCAGAGGAAAAATCCAGGAAGGCTTTGCGCCGATATTCCGCAGATGGGTCTACGCGGAGCCGGTGCGCCTCACGGGGGCGGAGATCCGCCGCGGCGCAGGAGACAGTCTGCCGGGAGAAGAGATGGTACCGGAGGTCACTATTACCGGGGAGGTGTGCCATACCGGAGAATGGGATGAGAACCGGGACCAGTATAACTCCCACGCAGAGGGGGAGGCCCGGGAGAAGGAAGTCTACTGGAACGGAGAGAAGCTGGTGGTATCTGCGGATGTGAGCTCGGCGGGCATGCCGGACTCTGTGACGGCGGGGATCGACGGAACGGACATTACCACCGAGCTGGAGTACCGGGATGGAGCCTGGTACGGGGAACTCTTTGACCCCTCCATGCGGGAACTCTGGCAGGGCATGGGCCCACAGAAGGTGCGGATCTGGTTCCGGGTCAGTGCGGACGGGCAGACCGCATCAGCCGAGGAGGAGATCGTCATCGATGATATGGTGCAGTACTGGGTAATGCACAGAAAGGAGTAATATGGACCGAAGCAGACAAGTGATCGGGGTGGTGCTGATCCTCATCAGCATCATACTGATGGTGGGATGGGAGAAATGGGGACGCCAGACCTTTCTCACCAGTGAGATCCTGGTATTGAACCGAAACGTTCCGAAAGGAGAGATTGTGAAGGAGGAAGACCTTCGGATCCTGCGGGTGGAGGGCGCCCGGAAGGAGTGGCTCCGGCCGGAGGACCGGGGGCAGATCCAGGGCCTGGAGGCCTCCGGGAACCTGCATAAGGGGGTCCCATTGTTTTCCGATGATGTGGAGGAAGAGGGGCTGACGGCGGATGCGGAGCTGGACCGTTTCGTGGTGAATCTGCCGGAGTCCTGGCTT
>CAMOGZ010000092.1 GCA_946614405.1 uncultured Eubacterium sp.
CTTTACAACCTCATTATTTCAGAATACGATTATCATAACACGAATCAAAAGGATTCGCAATCCTTTGCAACAGTCGATCACCGTGATATAATAGGCGCAAGAAAAACACATGGAGGAATGTGCGGATGACTTTGTATGAAATATTCTGGTACTTTATTATCTACTCCTTCCTCGGATGGGTCACGGAGGTGATCTACCAGGGGATGGAGAAGGGCCTGGTGGTGAACCGTGGATTCCTGAACGGCCCGGTGTGCCCAATCTACGGCTTTGGGATCCTGGCGGTCCTGGCCCTGGCCAATATGGTCAGCATCCGGGAGGAATCCGACATGAGCGGGCTGATGCTTTTCGCCTTTGGTGTGGTCCTGGCCACGGCCATCGAGCTCCTCGGCGGCTGGGCTTTGGACAAGATCTTCCATGCCCGGTGGTGGGACTACTCCCAGAAGCCCTTCAACTTCCACGGCTACATATGCCTGGAGTTCAGCATCATCTGGGGACTTGCCATTACCTTTGTGATCCGGGTGGTGCATCCCACCATCAGGGACACCTCTGTGGCGCTGATCCCGGAGAAATATGGGATCCCCATTCTCATTGCCCTCTATGGGATCTACCTGGCCGACTTTGTTGTGACGATCATGATCCTCCACGGCCTGAACAAAAACCTGGCGGACCTCGACTCCATCCAGCAGGATATGCGGCGCATGTCCGACTCCATGAGTACATTCCTTGGGGAGAATGCGGTGAAGACGGGTCAGCAGATCCAGGAGAACAAAGTCCAGGCGGCCCTTGCCAAATCAGAAATGAAGGACGCGGTAAGAGAGCAGCGGACCGAGCTGGAGAAGCGGATCCGGGAGAGACGTGCTCAGCGAGAGGCCCGCATCGAGAAGATTCTCTCCGGCAAGATGTTCAGCTCGCGCAGAATCCTTCGTGCTTTCCCGGATATGCAGCATCGGGATTATGCTGAACTGATCGACGAACTGAAGAAGAGAATATCCTGAGGCATGGCCGACGGGGACCACCACGGTGTCCATCATTCTGATGTTCGGCGTCCGCTTCCAGGTACACCACGCCGGAGATCCCGGAGCACCAAAGATAACAAAGAAGGAGCTGCCTCTCTATTTTGAGACAGCCCCTTTTTGTTATCTTGCCTGTACCCAGCCGCCGATGCGGTCAAGGAGTTCCTCAGCGCGGCGGAAATGCTGCCAGTACAGGATAAATCCGTGCATCATTCCCTCCATGCGGGTCAGGGTGACCCGGCAGCCTGCGTCCTTAAGGCGCATGGCAAAGGTCTCACCATCGTCCCGCAAGGGATCGAATTCCGCGGTGACGAGGAAGGTGTCCGGCATGCCGGAGAGATCCTCTGCCTGTCCCGGATTCAGCCGGGTGTCTGTGGGGTCTGTTCCTTCGGGGACATAGATCTTAATCATTTCCCTCATGCTGCTTAAGGGAAGAACAAAGCCTCCCTGGCCATATTCCAGAGCAGAGGCGGATTCTTCCAGGCTGAGGCAGCCGAAGGCGCCATAGAACAGGATCAGACCAGAGATCTCCGGTGCCTTTCCATCTCTTCCAAGAAGGGCAAGAGTGGCAGCGATGTTGGCTCCGGAGCTGTCGCCTCCGGCCATGAGTCTGGTCGGATCTCCCCCAAACCGGGCCGCATTCTCCTTCTCCCATTCTGCGGCAGAAACCGCATCCTCGATGGCGGCAGGGAAGGGATATTCCGGCGCCAGGCGGTATTCCACCGAGATCACAACGGAAGAGCAGGCATCTGCCAGCTTTCCGCAGAGGGGGTCGTGGTCCTCCACCGAGCCCATGACCCAGCCGCCGCCGTGAAAGTACAGGATCACAGGGGCCGGATGGTCACTGTTCCGGACTGATTCCGGCACGTAGATCCGGACCGGGAGGGGTTCTGCTGAGGAGCGGGAAATCAATTCGTCATATTTCTCCGCGATCTCATAGGGCTTGGTATTGGCGGCATGTCTGATGACCTCATCCTCCCGCAGGGCGGGGATGTCCGCCACTGTAAAGGGCGCCGCAAAGCCGGCCCCTTCCAGGGCCGGCTTATAGAATTCATATACTTCAGGGTCAAATCGATCTTTATTCATAACATTCCTCTTAGAAGCATCTTTCGATGACGTCCGGATCCGGATCCTTCTTGTTCATCATGCCGACGGCGAAGTAAACGATGCCGCCCACCAGGAGTCCCAGAACGATCTCATGGATGCCGAAGGGTGCGACTTTGTTCAGGTTGAAGAATACGAAGGTGGCAACACCGCAGATGATCGAAGCGATGCAGCAGGCGGCGTTTCCGCGCTTCCAGTACAGTCCGCCCACCAGAGGCCAGAAGAAGGTGGCTTCCAGTCCGCCCATGGCAAACAGGTTGATCCATACCAGAACCGACGGCGGGTTCATAGCCAGGAAGAATACGATCAGGCCCAGGACAATGGTCAGGGCGAAGCTTCCGTACTTCATCTTCTTCTCGGTGCTTTCGGCGACTTCCATGTTTTCATTGATATCAGCTCTGACGGCGTCGACTACATCCTTCTTGGCGATGAAGGTGACATACAGGTTCTTCAGCAGTGTTGCAGATGCCAGGATCAGCAGAGAGTCCACGGTGGACATAACGGCTGCAAGAGGTGCTGCCAGGAACAGGCCTGCTGCCCATGGCGGCATATATTTATTCACGACATACGGGATGACAGAGTCGGTGTTTGCCAGCTGCTCTTCTCCCACAAGAGGCAGAGCCAGGGTACCGGCAAAGTGCATTCCGATCATCAGGATACCTACGACGGCAGTACCCCACAGCATGGCTTTGTGCAGGGACTGAGTGTCCTTGAATCCCATGCTTCTGACGGCGGTCTGAGGAAGTCCCAGAACACCGACGCCTACCAGTACCCAGAAGGAGATCAGGTAGCCCGGGCGAAGAGCCGGTACGTCGGCACCGAATTCGCCTTTGCCCATGAGGTCCCAACCGGGGTTGTTGGCATTATTGAATTCGATGATATTCTCCATGCCGCCGCCGGCGCGAAGGACGAAGAACAGCAGCAGGAATGTTCCGCAGGCCATGATGAATCCCTGGATGGTATCCGTGATGACGACGGCCTTGAATCCTCCGAAGGAGGTGTAAATGATGACGATGGCAGAGAACAGCACCAGGGATGCCACATAGGAGAGTCCGGTGACGGACTGGATCAGGGTGGCGCCGCCCTTGAACTGCGCGATCATCTGAGTGATGAAGAACACCACCAGCATGAGGCTGCAGAGGATCGTCACGGCAGGAGATTTATATCTCGCATTCAGATAGTCCGAGATGGTGACGGCTTTGATGCGGCGAGAGATGATCCCCAGCTTCTTGCCGATGACACCCAGGGTCAGGAATGCTGTTCCGATCTGGATGGCAGCGACCCAGGACTGTGTCAGGCCCCAGCTTGCAGCAAGTCCGGGTCCTCCCAGGAAGGAACTTGCGCTGGTGTAGGTGGCGATCAGAGTCATGGCCAGCACGATGCCGCCCATGGTACGTCCGCCCACAAAGTAATTCTGCAGGAAGCCGTCTGCGGCGTTCTGCTTGGCGGACTGATGGCTCATCCATACGCCGATGACGGCGTTCACGGCCATGTAAGCAATGAGGATGACAAGGATCGTGATCTGATTGGATGTCATGTTATGCCTCCTTTCCGCCTGCTTCGGTCTCATCGTCGAGCTCGAAGTTTACAAATACACACTTCAGAAGGTAGATAACTCCCACCATAGCCACGACGAAGACGCCGGGGGTGCTCAGGAGCCACCAGAGGGGCAGTCCCATAATTTTGATCCCGGATCCGGACAGAAGGTAGCCGAATCCAACATGCCAGATGAAGCAGATGGCGAAGAGGATCGCCGTTGCCCGTGCCTCTTTACGAATCTGCTGATTCTTTTCTTCTCTTGTCATTCTTTTCTCCTTTCGGTGACAGGGGAACCAAAAAACGAAAACCGCAAAGCTACACGCCTTGCGGTATAAAACATCCGCAAGGGCCTGTGGCCGCGCGGATGGACGATTCAAATACAAAAGGATAATAACCAAAAAATTTCCGATGCGTGGTCGCGCTCGTCCGTCAATACGCGCCTTGCCAAAATACCCTTAATAATATACATATGCCTTTGTATCTGATGGTATAGTTCCGACTAGGATACCGTCCATCGAGGATAATATAGCATTGGAGAGCGGATTTGTAAAGATATTTTACAGGAAATCCTGAATGAAGAATTCTTAAGAATGAGAATAGGCCACCCTACGGGTTCTCGCCCCGGCTTATTCCATGTAAAAGAAATAGGACAGCATCAGCTGTCCTATTTCTTTTGGTGGAGAATACGGGGCTCGAACCCGTGACCTCTTGACTGCCAGTCAAACGCGCTCCCAGCTGCGCTAATTCCCCAGGCAAGTTTCATTGTACAGAGAAATTGGTATTTTGTCAAGATATATCCATATAGTATTGACAAATGTGATATAATTAGACAAACCATCAAAATACAGGAGGAGATTATGAACCAGGCAGTTGAATTTTGCACATGTACGGATCACGAGTGCCCATACAATCCGGTGAATCATGATCAGGGATGCACACTCTGCATTCTGAAGAATCTGGAGGAGAAGGAGATCCCCAGCTGTTTCCATAAGGATATCGACTTCCCGAAGCCGACGGAGAACTGGCATTATGAGGATTTCGCAGCGTTGGTGACCTGCGCCAAGGCTGCCGGGAAACTGTAAAGAGCAGGCCTTGTAGTAGCATATAACATAGTCCGTGATGAGGTGCCGCAGCAATGCGGCATTTTTATTTTCGAAAAAAATTGTATTAAGGGGTTGACACAATTGTATTACTGTGCTATTGTACTAAGTAGTTAATACAGTAACACAAACTTCGAAGATGTGTTCCACTTAAGAAGATACATCAGGGGGTACATATGGAATGGAAATTTGAATCGGGACAGCCGATCTACACGCAGATCATCGACCAGATGAGCATGCGGATCGCCAGCGGGGCCTATCAGCCCGGAGACAAGCTTCCCTCCGTCCGCGACCTGGCAATGGATGCAGGGGTGAATCCGAACACCATGCAGCGGGCGTTGGGAGAACTTGAGAGAAGGGGGCTGGTGTTCACAGAACGCACCAGCGGACGCTTTGTGACGAAGGAGGAGTCGGTGCTGCGGGAGCTGCACCGGGAGCTTGCAGCAGGTTACATCGAGGACCTGTTCCACAAGCTCCATCAGATTGGGATGAGTGATGAAGAGATCGTTCGTGCAATAGACGAATGGAGACAGGAGGCATAGCATGGGAGTGATAGAATGCAGGAAATTAAGTAAGAGTTACGGGGCCGTTCCGGCTTTGTGCGATGTGGATCTGACCCTGGAGAAGGGGCAGATCGTGGGGCTGCTGGGACCCAACGGATCCGGCAAGACCACTTTCATCAAGATCGCCACAGGACTTTTGACACCCACTTCCGGAGAGATCCGGATCCACGGGGACCTGCCCGGAGCCGAGACCAAGAAGATCGTGGCTTACCTTCCGGACAAGGAATTCCTGCCGGAATATATGACGGTGGAAGGCCTGATGAAGTTCTACCGGGACTTCTTCGATGATTTCAACGAGCGGAAGGCGGTGGAGATGTTCAAGTCCCTCGGCATCATGCCGAAGATGACCATCAAGAGCATGTCCAAGGGAACCAGAGAGAAGGTGCAGCTGGTGCTGACCATGAGCCGGGAGGCCCAGGTTTACTTCCTGGACGAGCCCATCGGCGGAGTGGATCCGGCGGCCAGAGATTACATACTGAAGACTATCATTTCCAACTACAGCGAGGATGCCGTGGTGGTGATCTCCACCCACCTCATCAGCGATGTGGAATCGGTACTGGATGATGTGGTCTTCATCAAAGAGGGACGCGTGGTGCTCCATGAGTTTGCAGATGTGATCCGCGAGGAGAAGGACACCAGCATTGACGGATTGTTCAGGGAGGTATTCAGATGTTAGGGAATCTTATGAAATATGAGTTCAAGGCCATCGGCCGGATCATGCTGCCCATTTATGCGGCATGGATCATCATCTCGCTGCTGTTCGGCATTACCATCCGGACCAGCGCCAACCCGGACAATCCGGGAACATTCATGATCATCGCGATCCTGCTGTTCACGGCGATCATTACCATCGCAGGGGTCATGACCCTGGTGCTCATCGTGCAGCGGTTTTCCAAGGGACTTCTGGGAAATGAGGGCTACCTCATGATGAGTGTGCCGGCTACGGCGGCACAGCATATATGGAACAAAGGCTTATCCTCCGGGATCTGGTGTCTGTTCAGCGC
>CAMOGZ010000093.1 GCA_946614405.1 uncultured Eubacterium sp.
GGCCTGTGGCAGGCCGCCTCAGCATCTACAGATTGCTGTAAAGTCTGTTGTTTGCTTTTCGAATATATTCTCCTACATTAGTAATACACACCAGAGTGGTGATCAGCACCACTCCCGGGATCACGATGATCCACCAGTAATTGGACAGAAGCGCTTCCTCCGACATGGACAGCAGGCTGCCCCAGGACACCTCCGACAGAGGAAGTCCCAGTCCCAGGAAACTGAGAGTCGACTCCGTGATGATGGCGGCGCTGATGTTGGACACCACCATGAACATGATGGAGGACACATAGTTTGGCAGCAGGTGCCGCTGCAGAATGTACCAGAATCCGCCGCCCATGGTCCGGGCCGCCAGGATGTAGTCGCTTTCGCCGATCTGCCGTACTTCGCTTCGGATGATCTTGGAAATGTTCATCCAGGAGGTGACGCCGATGATCACTGAGAGAGACAGGTAGGTGGGCTCGCCCCACCAGGCCTGCAGAAACAGGATCACCAGGATGGAAGGCAGGCTCATGAAAAGTTCCGCCGCCCGCATCAGGAAATCGTCCGCGTGCTCTCCCGCAAGACCCGCCGCCGTTCCGTATACCACTGCGATAAAGGTGGAGATCACGGCGCTGGCAAGGCCGATGATGAGGGACGCCCGGCCTCCGTAGAGAACCATGGTGAAGAGGTCCCGTCCCATGTTGTCCGTCCCGAAAAGATGGGCGGGGCAGGGCGCCACATTGGTGGCCGCCGAGTCCATGGCGCCGGGCGCGTATGGCGCGACGATGCCGGCAAAGGTGCAGGCGAGACCGATCAGAGCAAGGATGACCAGAGAAACCACCGGTAAGGCTTTGTTCTTTCTCATGCTGCCACCTCCTCGGACTCATACTGCATCCTGGGATCGATGAACTCCCCGAGAATCTGGGCCAGCAGGTTGAACACCAAAACCACGATCCCCGTGATCATGCACAGGGCCATGAGCATGTTGTAGTCCTGATACAGCGCGCTCTCAAAGCTGAGAGTCCCCAGCCCCGGATAGCCGAAGACCATTTCCACCACGTAGGTGCCGCCCAGGATGTGGGGCACCGAGATGGCCATGATCACCAGCATGGAGGGCATGATGTTGCGGAAGCAGTAGTGATTCAGGATCTTCCTGCGGTCGATGCCCTGGGACTTCACCAGCATGACATAGTCCTTGCGGGTCTCCTCCAGGAGCTTGTTCCGCACCATGTAGCCGTAGTACCACAGATGTCCCAGCACCATCACCGTCACCGGAAGCACCAGGTGCCAGAGGCGGTCGGCCAGGTCATTTGCATGGCCCAGGCTGTAGGCGCCCCCCGTGGGCAGAAGGTGCAGGTTCACGGCAAAGATCAGGATCAGGATCAAAGCCAGGAAGAAGGCGGGGATGCTGCCGGAGATCACGCCGAGGCGGCAGAGGATCCGGTCCGTCCAGGTCTCCTCCCTCAGGGCACAAAACCTTCCCAGCCAGATGGCAAGTACAAAGGTGAGGATGTAGGAGATCCCTCCCAGCGCCAGTGTGTTAGCCCACATGGCACCGATGACTTCGGTCACCGGTCTTTTGTACTTGAAAGAGAGCCCCAGGTCGCCCCGGAACACTCCCTGCACCCATCTCGCGTACTGCACGGGCATGGAGTCGTTCAGCCCCAGATTCTCCCGGGCCAGCTCCTTCTGCTGCTCGCTCATGCGGTCCAGGCCGTCGCCGTAGTAGGACCGCAGCGGGTCCCCCGGACAAAGCCTTGCCAGCGCGAATACGATCATGGACAGAAGGATCATCACCAGGATCATCTGTAAGAGCTTTCTGATGACATATTCAGTTTTCTCTTTCCTTAGGTTCGGTTTCATTTCAGTCCTTTTACAAAAAATAAAAACCACGGAAGATTGGGCGGCTGTCTGCGGACAGCCTCTCGCCTTCGTGGCATGTCCTATTCTAACATAGAATGGCGGGCAGACGCAAGGGCGCAGCTGTTGCATATCATCAATCACCTGTTGCGATTTCGAAAGCCGCATTGACATCGGGGCACGGGACGGATATAATGAGGACATATTACAAGTCATGAAGACTTGCATGTATTCGAAGATACACTTTTTTATCGATTTGTGTTTGCGCGCAGAGAGGTTGTCATGTAGGCAGCTGTTATAGTGTGTTTTTGAATGCGTGCATAGTAAGGAGGTTTTTATGGCTTGTTTTTTAGTGCCTACAGCAGAGGCAATCGTATTGACAGTGGTCAATCATCAGATCAAAAAGAATGAACATGAGAAGGCAGTAGCGGAGTCTTACCTGGAGGCCGGAAAGGTATATGAAGGAGAGGCAGCAGTGACCGAGGAGAAGATCCCCTGGAGCAAGAAGATCAGCTGGCTGACCAATCTTCTGTGGGGCGGTGCGTTCCTGCTTCTGTTTGAACACGTATGGCATGGTGAGGTGGTCCCCTGGGCGCCGTTCCTGACGGCGATGAATGACCCGGCGGATACGGCGGAAATGCTCCATGAGATGAGTACCGTGGGAGTGACGATGGCGATCATAGTGACTGCAGTATGGTTTATCATGACTCTTGTGGCCGATGCTATGTGCAGAAAGAGCAGCAGACTGGCTGCAGAAAGGAAGTAGTTATGTGCCTGATTCTGACAACATTTGCTGCAATCATTTCAACAATTGTATGGTATGCAAAGGCGCCGGATTTCACATATCGGATCGGGACTCTGGCTCTGATGTACTGGGGCGCCGCACTGATGTGGCTGGGAGACGCCATATTCTCTGTAGCAGGCGGAGAAGGATTCTTCGACCTGTCTCTGGATGATACTCTTCTGGGGATCGTGATCGTGATGATCGGCCTGATCGGATGGCTGGTGCTTCTTCTCGCAAACGACCCGAAGGGGGTATTTGCGAAATTTGCTCCGTCTGCGAAAACCCGTAAGGCGTAGAGCGATAGATAATAGTATAGTGCGTAATATATATTATGGAAGTGGGTCGGTGAATGTGCCGGCCCATTGTTCGTGAGTCACGTACCTGACTGAAGTAAAGGGCAGGAAGAGCCGTCACTGAGCCCTTAGGATTTTGTGTACACACGCGTGTACACAAAATCCTAAGGAGCCCGGGAGGACTCTGAACTCCCGGAAGAAACCTGTGGCGGCGGCACCGGGAACGTGGTATACTATCCGCAAAGGAGAATAACTATGACATTACAGGAATTTTTTGCGGCGAACCCGAAGGTCGCCATGGGCTTTTCCGGCGGAGTGGACTCCTCCTATCTGCTGTATGCGGGCCGTAAATACGGCGCCGATGTGAAAGCCTACTATATGAAGACGGCGTTTCAGCCCCAGTTTGAGTTCGAGGACGCTATGCGTCTTGCCAGGGACATCGGGGCGGAGGTCACGGTACTGGAGGAGGACATCCTGAAGTACCCCGACGTGACCGCAAATCCGTCTGACCGCTGCTATTATTGTAAGAATAAGATCTTCGGCGCCATCTGCGCCGAGGCTCTCAGGGATGGTTATGATGTGATCATCGACGGCACCAACGCCTCCGATGATGCCGATGACCGTCCGGGGATGAAAGCCCTGAACGAGATGAAGATCCTGTCCCCGCTGAGGCTTTGTGGTCTGACCAAGGACGACGTGAGAGCCCTGTCGAAGGAGGCGGGCCTCTTTACCTGGAACAAACCCAGCTACGCCTGCCTGGCCACCCGGATCCCCACGGGCGAGGAGATCACCGAGGAGAGTCTGAAGAGGGTGGAGCAGGCCGAGGACGTGCTGCGGCTCATGGGATTCTCGGATTTCCGTATCCGTAAGCGGGGCGAGACTGCCTGGATCCAGATCCCGGAGTGCCAGATGATGTCGGTGATCCGGCTGAAGGAAGAGATCCAGCTGGGCATCCGGCCCTATTTCAAAGAAATGGTCCTGGACCTGAAAGGAAGAGTGGCAAATGACTAAGAGTGAGACCAAACAGCTTTTGGAGAAAGTAGCAGCAGGAGACGTGTCCGTGGACGAGGCCATCGTGGAGCTCCGGACGGAGCCCATCCACGATATCGATATCGCCAAACTGGACACACACCGGGGACTGCGCCAGGGCATCGGTGAGATCATCTACGGCGCCAGCAAGACGCCGGAGCAGATCGACCGCATCGCCCACACCCTTTGGGAGGACGGGCAGGAGACCATCCTGGTGACCCGCATGAGCAAGGAAGCTGCGGAATACTTCCACAAAGACATTCCCTTTACATATTATGAAGACGCACGGGCTGCTGTCATCGGCAAGATGATCGAGGTGGACGCACCGGGTTACATCCTGGTGATGACCGCCGGAACATCGGATATTCCGGTGGCGGAGGAAGCTGCCATCACCGCAGAGACTCTGGGCAATGAAGTGCACCGTGTTTACGATGCCGGCGTTGCCGGGATCCACCGGCTGCTGCGGCACACCGACGATGTGATGAATGCCAGAGTCATCATCGCCATCGCCGGAATGGAGGGCGCCCTGGCATCTGTGGTGGGCGGCCTTGCGGACTGCCCGGTGATCGCCGTTCCCACCAGCGTGGGCTACGGAACTGCCTTCGGCGGGGTGACGGCCCTTCTGGCCATGCTGAACTCCTGCGCCAGCGGCGTCAGCGTGGTGAACATCGACAACGGATTCGGAGCCGGCTATCTGGCCAGCATGATCAATCATATGGAAGGAAAGTAATCTATGAAGACATTATATATCGAATGTAATATGGGAGCTGCCGGGGACATGCTCATGGGCGCGCTTCTGGAGATCGCGCCGGAGGGCATGGCGGAGAAGATCGCGGCTCTGCCCATCCCGGGAGTGGAGGTGAAAGCCGAGCACGCTGAAAAATGCGGCATCGGCGGCACCCACGTCCATGTTTATGTGAATGGGGAAGAAGAAGGCCACGAGCACCATCATGACCACGATCATGACCATGACCACGAGCATGAGCATCACCACCATCATCATCACCATGGCCACGATGCCGACGAGGTCTTCCAGAGCTGGGGAGTTGAGACGGCTCATAAGTTCGCAGAGGAGGATATAAAGGATATTCTTGTGAAGCTCGAGGATTCGGATAAATACGGAGTCGTTTTAAGAGCTAAGGGTTATGTTGCGGACAGCGCTTCTGACAGGTGGCTGCACTTCGACATGACTCCCGGAGAATACGAGATAAGAGAAGGGTCACCGGAGGTTACGGGCAGGATTTGTGTTATCGGCTCGGGCATTAAGGAAGATGCAGTAAAGGAGCTGTGGCTGTGAAGAAGAAAAAAGAGGTTTTACTCTACCTCATCACCGGCTTTTTAGAGAGCGGAAAGACCTCCTTCATGAGGGAGGTAATAGAGGAAGGGCAGTTTGCCGATGGGAAGGTCTCCCTTTACATACGCTGCGAGGAAGGCATGGAGGATCTGGATGAGGAGCTGCTCTTAAAGAACAATATCAAATTAAGGAACGTCGAGGACGAGGAAGAGATAAGCCGGGAGTATTTTGATAAGTGCGAGGAATACGTTAAGCCGACGAGAGTCCTTATAGAGTATAACGGCACCTGGGATCCGGACAGGGTTCTGGAGGCGATGCCCGAGCACTGGGTTTTGGCGGAGGGCATAGCCATCGTCGATGCCACTACCTTTGAGCAGTATCTGTCCAATATGAAGCAGATGATGACAAGGCAGTTTACCTATGCTGATCTCATTATCTTTAACCGCAGCGACGAAAGCTCCATGAACCTTGCGGGCTATAAGAGGAAGGCCAGGGCTGTCAACAGGCGGGCCCAGGTGGTTTTCGAGATGAAGGACGGCACCGTCAACGGGGACATAAAGGAAGAGCTGCCCTATGACATAAACGCTCCGGTAATAGAAGTTTCGGACGAGGATTACGGCATATGGTATCTGGATGCCTTTGAAAATCCCGATGAATACGTGGATAAGAAGGTGCATTTCAAGGGAGTTGTTTTTAAGCCCAAGAAGAGCAAGCCGGATATTTTTGTGCCGGGAAGGTTCTGTATGACCTGCTGCGAGGCGGATATACAGTTTTACGGCTTTCCCTGCAGGTATTCCGGGGCGGATAAGCTCAAGGAAAAACAGGTAATAGACATTACTGCGGTAATGAAGACTGCCATGAGCAAGTCCTTCGGAAGGCCGACGCCTACCTTGATCGCGCTGGAGGTGGGGAACGCAGAGCCGCCGGCGGAGGAAATCGTTTATTTTTAGTTTATTTTATCGCGATTTGTGTTATAATTTTAAGAGGTTTAATGATCTGTTCTCTGAAGATTATC
>CAMOGZ010000094.1 GCA_946614405.1 uncultured Eubacterium sp.
GGGCTGCAGCGCCTGCAAGAAAATAATGGAAGAGCTGTAACAGGCATTCTCTTGCCCTGGAGCCAGACGCGCCCTCTCTGGTCCTCGTCGCAGAGAAAGAAAGCCTGCCGCATAATCTGCAGCAGGCTTTTCTATTGCAATTATATATCTCAGCCCATTCTGGTGAAGTCGCTGGCAGGATGTTTGCACAGCGGGCAGATGAAGTCTTCCGGAAGCTCTTCGCCTTCGTAGACGTATCCGCAGATGCTGCATACCCAGCCCTTGACTTCTTCCTGCGGCTTGGGTTTCACGTTCTTCTGATAGAAGGTGTAGGTCATGGTCTCAACATTGTTGAGGACGGCAGACTCGGTGATGTCGCAGAGGAACATCCAGTGGGATCCCATGTCGACTACATCGAATACCTTCAGAGAAACGTATCCATTAGCATACTTGTTCAGGTACGGTACGCCGTTGGAAGCTACGTCGTAGTGATCGAAGTCTGCGAACTTGTCCACGTCTCTTCCGGACTGGAATCCGAAGTGCTTGAAGATCTGGAACGGGCACTCCTCGTTCAGGAAGCAGACGTTCAGTTCTTTGGTCTCGCGGATCACGTCAGCAGAGTAGTTTGCCTTGTTGATGTTGACAGCGATGCGGTCCGGGTTGCTTGCAACCTGGGAAACGGTGTTCACGATCTGGCCGTTGAACTTGGTTCCGGTGTTGCAGGTAACGACATACAGACCATAACCGATCTTGAACAGAGCCTTGGGGTCGACTTTGTTGTCTTCCTCGATCTCGACTTTGTTGTAGCTCTTAGCCAGTTCTTCTGCCAGAGCCATCAGCTGTGCGGTGCTCTCCTCGTTCAGAGCGGACAGGATGGTCACGTTGTTCTTAGCATAGGTGATGTCCTTCAGGCCGGCCAGCTTTTCCTTCATGACGCGCATAGCCATAGGAGCCCAGGAACCGTTCTCGATGAAGGCAACGGTTCTCTTCTGGAAGTTGCGCTCAACCAGGTGGTCGATGAACTCTCTCATGAACGGGAAGATCTCAGAGTTGAAGGTGGTGGTAGCCAGGACCAGCTTGTCATAGCGGAAGGCGTCCTCCACGCACTCAGCCATGTCGGATCTTGCCAGGTCGTTCAGAGCGACCTTAGGTACTCCTCTCTTCTCCAGTTCCTCAGCCAGCATCTCTGCAGCCTTCTTGGTGTGGCCGTAAACAGAGGTGTAGCAGATGCAGATGCCGTCGGTCTCTGCGATGTAGCTGGACCATGTGTCATACAGGCCGATGTAGTATCCCAGATCCTCACAGAGAACCGGTCCGTGCAGCGGGCAGATGATCTGGATGTCCAGAGCAGCAGCCTTCTTCAGTACGTTCTGTACCTGTGCGCCGTACTTACCAACGATACCGAAGTAGTAACGTCTTGCCTCGCATGCCCAGTCTTCCTCTACGTCCAGAGCGCCGAACTTGCCGAAGCCGTCTGCGGAGAACAGGATCTTATCCGCAGAATCGTAGGTCATCATAACCTCCGGCCAGTGGACCATCGGAGCATAGACGAAGGTCAGCTGGTGCTTGCCCAGGGACAGTGTGTCGCCATTGTCCACGCCCTTCACGTTCTTGATGTCCAGTGTCGGGAAGAACTGGAAGATCATTGCGAAGGTCTTGGGGTTGCCGACTACGGTTGCTTCAGGATATACCTCCAGGAAGGCCTCGATGGATGCGGAGTGATCCGGCTCCATGTGCTGAACGATCAGGTAGTCCGGGCTGCGTCCGTCCAGAGCTTCCTTGATGTTTGCCAGCCACTCATCGGTCTTTCTCTGGTCGATGGTGTCCATGATTGCAATCTTCTCATCGATGATCGCATAGGAATTGTATGCCATTCCGTTCGGAACCACGTAATGGCCCTCGAACAGATCGATGTCATGGTCATTTGCGCCAATATAGATGACGGAATCGGTTACTTTTTTAATCATTTTCTTCTCCTTCTCCTTCCGAAAAATCGTCTTCACCGTATTATTATAACATAAAAAGTCCTGCCGAAAAGGGCTAACTTCCTATTTCTTTACGATATCTGCCAATACCTGAAGCAGATACTGATTCTCCTCCTCGGTGCGTACCGCTACCCGGTAGTATCCCTGGGACAGCCCCGCGTAATTGGAGCAGTTCCGGATCAGGATGTCATGCTCCAGAAGAGGCTCGTCCAGGGGGATGTCGCTGTGGAAGAACACATAGTTTGCCCGCGAAGGATACACCCGGAATCCCAGGTTGAACAGCCCTCCGATGAGGCTCTCCCTCTGCAGCGCCACATAGGCCTTGGTTTCGTCTACGAAATCCGGCTGGCTCAGGGCCGCGATCCCTGCCGCAGCGCTTGCGGTGGACACGGGCCAGCTCTGCATACAAAGCCTTACTGCCTCGGCATCCTCAGTGCTGCCGCAGATGCAGTAACCCAGACGCAGTCCCGCCATGGCGAAAATCTTGGTAAAGGACTTCAGGATGATCACATGGCTGAGCTTGCTGATCTCCGGAAGAATGGAATACTCCTCCTCCCCCATCACAAACTCCATGAAGCATTCGTCCAGGATCATCCGGGTGCCGGCCTGGGTGCAGGTATAGACCAGCGCCATCACCTGCTCCTTCTGAACCGGGACTCCCGTGGGATTCGCCGGCGAACAAAGGAAAACCATATCATACTTTCCCAGGCGGATCTCATTCCGGGCGCCATCGTCCATCTGAAATCCGTTCTCTTCTTTCAGGATATAGTAATTGATCTCACTTCCGGCAAGCTCCAGCGCCTCTCCGTATTCCGAGAAGGCTGGTCCGATGATCAGTGCCTTCTTCGGCCGGAAGGCCATGGCAATGCGGAAGATCAGATCCGCCGCACCGTTTCCGCAGCAGATCCGTTCCGGCTCCGTTCCGTGATAATCGGCGATGGCCCTGCGGATCTCCCTGCATTCCGGATCCGGATAACTCTCATATTCATTCATGTGATCGATCACTGCCTGCTTCACCACTTCCGGCATTCCAAGGGGATTCAGGTTCGCCGAGAAATCATACATCTTGTGATCATATTTGTAGATGTTTCCACCATGCTTTTCAATCTTCACTTCTTTCCTCCGTCAGCGCACTTCCTCAATACTGCTATCACTATCTTCCCCGAAGGTCTTGAATTCCTGTACGATCTTCAGGTCGATTCCGTAGATGGTATAGCCCTCGATGTAAAGCTTCACATCGTCAGGATGTCTGGTCATCTTGGTGGTGCGGCCGAACATATACTTCTTGCCGTACCACTTGGTCCCTCCGGTGGCGTAGTTTACCTCATAGGTCCCCAGAGGTGCCTTGAATTCCACCGTCTTTCCGGCCTTCACATAGAATGCAAAACTGTCCTCCGATTCGTCTTTGTTCTTGAAGAAGACGTAGGCATCGGAGTCCTTGCTGCAGGTGACCTTCACCGGGGAGACGGGTTCCCCCTTGAACTCCCGGAACATGTGGCCGTTCTTGACCTTCTTTTCCTTATATTTCACATGGACCTGACAGGTCCCCTGGATCCGCTCTTTGTCGGCGACATAGGCCCGGACCTGGGCATAGCCTTCTCCCACGGCGTGGAGGTCCCCGGCCAGATCCACCTTCACCACCTCAGGATCGGAGCTCTCCCACTTGATGAGGTCGTACTCCCGTTTCTTCTCGGATACCGTGGTCAGGTCGAAGGTCTTGCCGGCATAGAGTTCCACCGGCTCCCCTCCATTCAGGATCAGAGAGTCCCGCAGATACTCCGGAAGCAGGGTCAGCACCCCGCCGGAGGTCACCATAAAGGCGATGAATACCAATAATGCTATGACTCGTTTCATATCACTCCAAATAAAAAAAGTGCACGTTCCAACTGCACTTAATTATAGCGGTTATTCACATCTCAGGCAACATCAATTTCCATTTCCGCGGTAGCTCGCAGCCAAATCGGAGATTTGGGCGAGCCTCGCGGCTGACCTGCCTGCGGCTCTGTCTGCGCCTTCGGCTTGCCAATCGCCGGGCTAGGGACAAGCAACATACAAAACCGGCTGCGTTTCTCTTGTTCACTCCGAAGCTTTCATCTTACTACACCCACTACTTGGTGAGCAGTCGTAACTTTCCGCTTTAGCACAGATCCTTGGTTTCGCAATGATAACACTGGATCCAACAACACAGCCGGTTTCACCGATTGATATTCACTTGCACTTCTGGTGGACTCACCCTCCTTCATCCGCCACCGGTCTCACCCGATGACTTTCTCGTCTCCAAAAGCGAACCTGCTTCGCCGCTTTCGCTCACTTGCTTTCCGCTTTTCTTATCTAAAGTATAGCATAAAATCCCCCCGAGTCAAGGCAAAAACGGAATTTTCAAAAAATTACCACGATTTGCATTTTACTGGTAAAGGGACACACTACCGTTTCCGGGTGATCCACAGCACCTCCGGCGGGTTCTTTTGCTGGTTCAGCATGTTGCCGTAGACCACGTGATACTGCCGCGGGTCCAGTGCCCCGGCCCATTCCAGAATCTGCTCCTTCTCCTCCCGGCCCTGCTCGTGGCCGTCATACATGACCACTGTCACGATGCCGTCTGTGCGGATCGCCGTCAGGGCCGCTTCCAGACCACGGAGAGTCTCCGAAGCGTCAGTGGTGATGGCTTTGTCCCCTCCCGGGAGGTATCCCAGGTTGAAGATCACGCAGGAGGCACTCCCCGGCGCCACGTATTCTCCCATGGTGGCGAAGGACCCGTGGACCAGCTTCACATTGTCATACCCCTGGCATGCCAGGTATCCGCTGGTGGCGTCGATGGCCCGCTTCTGAATATCGAAGGCCCAGACGGTACCCCCGGAGCCCACGGCCTTTGCAAGGGTCAGGGTGTCATTGCCGTTTCCGCAGGTAGCGTCCACCACAACATCACCCAGCCCCACATAGGGCCGGGTGACAGTCATAGCCAGTTCAGTTGTCTTTACCAGTATATTGCTCATTATAAATAGGTCCCCAGATACTGCTCCCAGACCTCCTCCGGCACCAGTCTTCCGCCGGTGGCCCAGCAGATCTGCACGGCATTGTCCAGCTTCTCACCGGCAAGTCCCTGCTCTTCCAGGTACTTGCGGCCCGCCTCGTATTTCTTCAGGCCCACAGGTCCGATGAATGCAGCGCAGCTGGATGGCTCGATGCGGATGTTCTCTGTGTCCATGAGCATTCTCATGTAGTCATAGAGTTTGGCGTCTTCGATGGTGAAGTCTCCTGCCACGATGTTATTATCGATGCGTGTCACAAAGCCTGACGGGCTGGCACAGGCAAGTCCGTCGGCATGGGTCAGGCCGCTGATCCCGAAGTCGTGGACATTGGCTTCCTCGTACTTCTGGGAGGCATATCCCACCAGAAGGGACGGACACATCACAGGCTCCGTGAAGAAGACATGGACGTTGTCACGATAGAGCCGCTTGAGGCCGTAAGCCACGCCTCCCGGCGCTCCGCCCACTCCCGCAGGAACGTACACGATCAGCGGGTGATCCTCATCGATGGTCACGCCCATCTCATCGAACTGCTTCTTCAGACGGTTTGCCGCAACAGCATATCCCAGGAACAGATCCACGGAATACTCATCGTCCACGAAGTAGCTCATGGGATCCAGGTCAGAGCTGCGGCGCCCTTCCTCCACGGCTTTGGAATAGTCATCCTCGTACTCGATGACCTCCACGCCCTTGCTGCGGAGCATATCCTTCTTCCACTGCTTGGCGTCAGAAGACATGTGTACCTTGACTTTGAACCCAAGGAATGCACTCATGATCCCGATGGAAAGGCCCAGATTTCCGGTGGAACCCACCTGGACGGTGTACTGCCCGAAGAACTCCTTCATCTCAGGCTCCGCCAGTTTGGAATAATCATCCTCCACGCTGAGCTTGCCGCCGGCGATGGCCAGCTCCTCTGCATGCTTCAGGACCTCATAGATCCCGCCCCGGGCTTTCACGGATCCTGCTATGGCAAGGTGGCTGTCCATCTTCAACATCAGCATGCCCGGAATGTCCGCACCCTGCTCCACCAGCTTCTCCTGCATCTTCGGAATGCATACCAGCGGCGACTCGATGAGTCCGCCGGTCTCCTCCGTCTCCGGGAAACACTTCCGGATATAGGGGGCAAACCGGGCCAGGCGGTCCTCCGCATCCTGTATGTCCTGATCCGAAACCACCAGCTGGCTCAGTCCGTCGATCAGCTCGAAGGGCAAAAGCCTGGGATTCAGCCAAAGGGTCTCCTTCTGATCCACCACATCCCGGAT
>CAMOGZ010000095.1 GCA_946614405.1 uncultured Eubacterium sp.
CACACACTGGAAGTAACTCAGGTCGCCAGAACGATCGCGCGGAGCCTGAACCTGAACGAGGATCTGACAGAAGCGATCGCGCTGGGACATGATCTGGGGCACACGCCCTTCGGTCATAACGGCGAAATGGTTCTGAACCAGATCCATCCGGGCGGCTTCCGTCACAACGAGCAGAGTCTGCGCGTCGTTGATCTGCTGGAGTATCACAACGGCGTACGGGGCATGAACCTGACCTATGAGGTGCGGGACGGGATCCTGAATCATACGGGGGATCTTCCGGCAAGCACCCTGGAAGGTCAGATCGTCAAGATCAGCGACCGGATCGCCTATATCAACCACGATATCGATGATGCCATCCGCAGCGGCGTCATCCGGCCTGAGGATCTTCCGGAAGGACCCATCCGGCTCTTTGGAGACCGGCACGGGGACCGGCTCAGCAACATGATCGAGAATGTGGTGAGCTACAGCGACGGCAAGGATTTCGTCTCCATGGATGAGGAACATAACAGGGAGCTTCTGGTGCTCCGGGAATACATGTTCAAACATGTCTACCGCAGCCGCTCCGTAAAGAAGGAAGAGGACCTGGCGAAGGTGGAGGTGGTGCTCACCTCTCTGTACCGCTATTTCCTGAAGAACCCCAGGAAAATGCCGAAGGATATGTATGCCCTGGGCAAGGAGCAGGGGATGGAGACCGCAGTGAAGGATTTCGTGGCCGGGATGACGGATCGTTATGCGCTGAGCCTGTATTCGGATCTCTTCGTGCCGGATGCCAGCTTCGGCTACCGTAAATGATCTAATATTTTGAAAAAAGGAAACCGCTATATCTTGTGGAATATAGAGATATGAGTGGTTTTTCTTTTTCACAGAATTCCATAGAGAACCTGAAGAATCAGATCAACATCGTGGATGTGATCGGTCAGGTGGTACCGTTAAAGAGGGCAGGATCCAATTTTAAAGGACTCTGTCCGTTTCATCGTGAGAAGACGCCGTCCTTCGTGGTATCGGAGCAGAAGCAGTATTTCACCTGTTTCGGATGCGGCGCATCCGGTGACGCGATCGAGTTTGTGAAACGCTATTATAATATGGAGTTTCCCGATGCGGTGGAGAAGTTGGCGGAGGACAACGGGATCACCCTGGAGAAGAGCCACTACGACGACAACAGAAGCGAATACTATGAGATCAACCGCATGGCGGCCCAGTTCTTCTACGACGCATTCACCCAGCGGGCCAATAAGGGCTACAGCTACATGAAGAACCGGGGCATCGCTCCCGCCACCATGAAGAAATTCGGACTGGGATATGCCGATGAGAAGTGGGACAGCTTATATAAGTACCTGCTTTCCAAGGGCGTTGACGAGAAGAAAATGCAGGAACTTGGTTTGATTTCCGTAAGCAAGGGTAAATGTTATGATAAGTTCCGGAATCGCGTCATGTTTCCCATCATCAATACCAGCGGCAAGGTCATCGGCTTTGGTGGAAGAGCCATCGATCCGAATGACAATCCCAAGTATCTGAATTCGCCGGAGAGCCGGATCTTCCAGAAGAAGAATAATCTCTACGGGCTGAATATTTCCCGTCAGGCCGCAGGTAAGGAAGGATACATCATCCTGGTGGAAGGGTACATGGACGCCATCGCGCTTTACCAGAGCGGGATCCGCAACGTGGCGGCATCCCTGGGAACGGCGCTGACGGAGAATCAGGCCAAACTGCTTCACCGATACGTGAAGGAAGTAGTCCTTTCCTACGATGCGGATAATGCCGGACGGGCAGCGGCCCTCAGGGGGATCGAGATCCTCCGCAGGGAAGGAAGCAAGGTGAAGGTCCTCCACGTGACGGACGGGAAGGATCCGGACGAGTACGTACGGAAGTACGGACACAGGGCTTTTCTGGACCTGGTAAGTCAGGCTTTGTCCTATGGCGACTATAAACTGGAGTCTGCCAAGGTGGGACTGGATCTCACCGATGACGAGGAGAGGCTGGAATATATGAACCGGGCGGTGGAGATCATCTCCGCCATGAGTCCTCTGGAACAGGAGGTCTACAAGCAGAAGCTGGCCCGGGAGCTGTCCGTGTCGGAGAGTGCTTTTGACAGGGAGCTTTCCGCCCGGCATAGTAAGCCCCGCCGAGAGGCGGCGGAGCGGCGGGAGGATCCGTCCCATGCAGAGAGTCTGCAGGAGGTGTCCGCCCTGGAGAAGACGCTGCTTAAGCTGGTATTTACGGACCCGTCCTATATCCCCGCAATCCGTGAGAAGGGGACCATGGTGCAGTCACCACTTGCCCTCCGGATCATGTCTGCCGCAGAAGCGGATGCCGCGGCCAATGAGATCACAGATCCCGGCCGTATCGCCGATGAGATGGACGAGGACGGACGGCTGCTGATCCGGGAGATCATGGAGCAGGTGATGCTGGATCCGGATCACGATCAGGTGTTCCGGGACTGTGTTCGCACCTGGAAGAAGGAAGATCTTGCCCGGCGGGAGAAGGATATACTGTTGCAGCTTTCCATAGCAGATGAAGAGAATAACGCAGAACGGATAAGGACCTTATCCGATGAACTGATAGAGATACAGAAACAGAAGAATCGATAAATGTAGGGGGAGAAATAACTGATGAGCAAAGAGAAAGACCTTAAGAAAACAGAATCCAGAGTTCCGGAGGATGCTGACAAGAAGTCCGCTGAAGATTCTCCGGTGAACAAGGAACAGCTGAAGAACGATCTGATCGGCAAGCTCCTTGTGATCGCCAAGGAGAAGAAGAATGTACTGACTTATTCGGACATCGCCGATACTTTGGATTCCCATGACCTGGACAAGAATGTCATGGACGAGATCTATGAGACACTTCTGTCCCGGGATGTGGAGATCGCTTCGGAGACCAATCCGGAAGATTTTACCATGAATTTCGAGAACGATGACGATGAAGTGGACGAGAACGACGGCGTCGTCATGACGGAGTCCGGTGAGATCGACGTGGATGCAACCGTTCCGAAGGGCATCGCAGTGGACGATCCGGTCAGAATGTATCTGAAGGAGATCGGTAAGGTTCCACTCCTTACGGCGGACGAGGAGATCGAACTTGCCAAGCGTATGGAGCAGGGAGATGAGGAAGCCAAGAAGCGCCTCTGTGAAGCCAATCTGCGTCTGGTGGTCAGCATCGCCAAGAGATACGTGGGCCGCGGTATGCTGTTCCTGGACCTGATCCAGGAAGGGAATCTGGGACTCATCAAGGCAGTGGATAAGTTCGATTACCGCAAGGGATATAAGTTCTCCACCTATGCTACATGGTGGATCCGTCAGGCCATCACCAGATCCATTGCCGATCAGGCAAGAACCATCCGTATTCCGGTCCATATGGTTGAGACCATCAATAAACTGATCCGTGTTTCCAGACAGCTGCTGCAGACTTACGGAAGAGAACCGACGCCGGAGGAGATTTCCAAGGAAATGGGCATCTCTGTAGACAAGGTTCGTGAGATCCAGAAGATCGCCCAGGAGCCGGTATCCCTGGAGACCCCCATCGGTGAGGAAGAGGACAGTCATCTGGGAGATTTCATCCCCGATGATGATGTTCCGGCACCGGCAGAAGCGGCTGCTTTTTCCATGCTGAAGGAACAGCTGGTGGAGGTACTGGATACACTGACGGAACGGGAGCAGAAGGTGCTGAAGCTGCGTTTCGGACTGGAGGACGGACGCTCCAGAACATTGGAAGAAGTAGGCAAGGAGTTTGACGTGACCCGTGAGCGTATTCGTCAGATCGAGGCGAAGGCTCTCCGTAAACTCCGTCACCCAAGCCGCAGCAAGAAGTTAAAGGATTACTTAGAATAGGATATATATGAAACTCAGTGAACGACTGCAATTGATAGCGGATCAGATCGAGTTGGGCGAAACCATGGCAGACATCGGAACGGACCATGGTTTTTTGCCGATTTATCTGAAACGGTCGGGGATCTGTCCCAAGGTGACCCTGACAGATGTCAGCCAGGGCTCCCTGGATAAGGCCCGGGAGGATTGTGCTAAGTTCGCACCGGGAGAGGAGTTTGACTTTCGGTGCGGCTCCGGACTGTCCGTTCTTACCCCGGGAGAGGTGGATGCGGTGGTCATAGCCGGAATGGGCGGGATCCTGATGAGCGATATCATTCGGGAGGACCTGGATGTGGCGAAGACGGTAGGACATTTCATTCTGCAGCCCAGACGTCACCCCAGCTATCTTCGCTACCAGCTCTACGACATGGGATTTGATATGGACCGGGAGCTTCTGGTAAGAGAGAGGAAGTATATCTGGGAGATCATGGTCTGCCATTATTCCGGTGAGCACATCGGGGAAGCCGATGCTGTTTCCGATACCAGCCTGTGGTATTTTCCGGATCTGCTTACGGAGAACGATAACAGCATCCTGATGCCGTACCTGGAACTGGCATTGGAGAAACAGAACTTCGTTTATGAACGGATCCGTGGTTCAGAAGATCCCCGGATCGAAGAGACAGAGAATCGGATCCGCAGGATCGAGCATCTGATAGAAGAGGTGAGATAAATGATCAAAGAGAAATTCTACCGCATCATGGAAAGTATTTGTCCTGCTTCCCTCGCAGAAGAATGGGATAACAGCGGGATCCAGATCAATACCATGTATCGTGAGGTGAACCGGATCCTGGTGAGCCTGGAGATCACGACAGATGTGATCGCAGAGGCCGAAAGCCAGGAAGCGGACATGATCGTGACCCATCATCCGCTGCTGTTCACCCCGGCTGCTTCGATTGACAATAATGATATTACGGGTAACTTTATCAATCGCCTGATCTCCTCCGGTATTTCCGTGTACTCCTGCCATACCAACTTTGACAGGATGGAGGGCGGAAACAATGATTACCTGGGGGAAGTCATCGGTCTTACTGATATCGAGCCTTTTGAAAGGGAAGTGCCTTTCTGCCGGAAGGGCGTCACTCCCTTTGAGATCTCTTTCTCAGAGCTGACGCACCAGATCGCTGACCGTCTCGAGATCAGTGAGCGGCATTTCCGCATGTGCGGAGATCCGGGCAGAAGCATCTGTACCGTAGGCTGGTGCACCGGCGCCGGCGCGGAGTTCCTTCAGGATGCTTATGAGGAAGGGTGTGACCTTTATATTACCGGAGATCTGAAGTATCATGACGCCCAGAAGGCCAGGGAACTGGACCTCTGCGTTCTGGATGCGGGGCACTATGCCACAGAGAAGATCTTTGTCGATAACATGAGTGAGATCCTGTCCCGTAAGACCAACTGCGAGATCCTGAAATCCAAGATTGATATTAACCCATTTTTATGATAAAATACTAGTTCATGGGTAGGCCAGGCAATCGCGTGCGCAAGCATGAGGAAAGTCCGGGCTCCACAGGGCAAGGATGCCGTGATAACGTCCGGCGTAGGTAACTATAGGGAAAGTGCAACAGAAACACACCGCCGAAACGGGTCATGCCGTGGTAAGGTTGAAATGGTGAGGTAAGAGCTCACCGGCGTTCTGGAGACAGGACGGCCGTGTAAACCCCATCCGGAGCAAGGTCGGAGGGCGACAAGGTGGCGGCCCGTCACCGCCCGATAGGTGGACCGCATGAGCGAGCAGAGATGTATCGCCTAGATAGATGATTGCCAAATACAGAACCCGGCTTACAGGTCTGCCCATGAATCAGTAAATAATACTTACTAATTGGTTGACATATTAGGTGATTGAATGACAGAAAACAGGGAACATAATAAGAGTATAGACCGTTCCATGGAGGCGGATGCAAATAAGATGGGTACCGCTCCGGTGGGACGGTTATTAGCATCTATGGCATGGCCTGCGATCGTTTCCATGACGATTCTGGCTTTGTATAATATTGTAGACAGCATATTTGTCGGTATGATCAGTAAGGATGCACTGGCGGCGGTGTCTTTCGCCAATCCGCTGCAGATGCTGATGATATCCGTCGCAGTGGGAAGTTCGGTAGGAGTGAACTCCCTGATCGCAAGGCGTCTTGGCGCCAGACGATTCGAAGAGGCCAACAAGGCAGCCAGCACCAGTATCCGTATCGGTGTGTTCAACTGGCTCATTTTTGCTTGTGTAGGGCTCTTTGTTGCCAAACCCTTTATGGGGATCTATACCAGCGATGAGACGATCTACACTTATGGAGTACAGTATCTGCAGATCGTGACCATCGGATCGCTGTTTTCCATGATATCGGTACAGCTGGAGAAGGTGCTGCAAGCCA
>CAMOGZ010000096.1 GCA_946614405.1 uncultured Eubacterium sp.
GCACGGCGGGAACCGAATTCCATGACCGGTCTGCCCTGTGCCGCTCTGACGATACGGTTCGCCTTGGTGGCGATAAGGCTCTGATGGTTGACGATCAGAAGGATCATGGTCTCCACAAACTGCGCCTGGATCACAGGTCCGCGAACGGTGATCAGCGGTTCATGGGGGAAGATCGGTGTTCCTTCCGGAACAGCCCAGACGTCACACTCGAACTTGAAGTTCTTCAGGTACTCCAGGAACTCCTCGCAGAAGATCCCCTTGCCTCTCAGGTATTCGATATCCTCATCGGTAAACTCCAGGTTGTCCAGGTATTCCACGACCTGCTCGATTCCGGCAAGGATGGCGAATCCGCCCTGATCTGGTACGCGGCGGAAGAACATGTCAAAGTAAGCAATGTTATTCGCCAGTCCGGTCTTCAGGTATCCATTGGCCATGGTGATCTCATAGAAATCGGTCAGCATGGTCAGATTTTCTCTTTTCATTTTGGTTTCTCTCCTTTTCGCAGTGCGTGCACTGTCTTGTCAGTTCAGTATACAACAACCTATAGTATACCCTATCCCAGCATCTTTTTCAAGAACTGTCCGGTATAAGACGCCTTGCATTTTGCTACTTCCTCCGGAGTTCCGGTTGCCACGATGGTGCCGCCCCGGTCGCCTCCGTCGGGGCCAAGGTCGATGATGTGGTCCGCGCGCTTGATCACGTCCAGGTTATGCTCGATGACCACCACGGTGTTGCCGCCGTCCGCCAGCTTGTCCAGCACCGTCAGCAGCTTATCCACGTCCGCGAAGTGCAGCCCTGTCGTGGGCTCATCCAGGATGTACAAAGTCTTACCGGTGCTTCTCTTGGAAAGTTCTGTGGCCAGTTTGACTCTCTGGGCCTCTCCTCCGGAAAGCTGGGTGGAGGGCTGTCCAAGTTTGATGTAGTCCATTCCCACCTCATTCAGAGTGTCCAGCTGACGTTTGATGCTGGGGATGTTCTTGAAGAACTCCAGTGCTTCCGCCACACTCATATCCAGCACGTCGAAGATGCTCTTCCCCTTATACTTCACCTCCAGGGTCTCACGGTTATAGCGTTTGCCCTTACATACCTCACAGGGCACGTAAACGTCCGGCAGGAAGTGCATCTCGATCTTGATGATCCCGTCGCCGCTGCATGCCTCACAGCGTCCCCCCTTGATATTGAAGCTGAACCGGCCCTTCTCGAAGCCTCTGAGTTTGGCCTCCGGAAGGCTTGCAAACAGATCCCGTATGTGGGTGAACATCCCGGTGTACGTGGCCGGGTTGGACCGCGGCGTACGGCCGATGGGGGACTGGTCGATATTGATGACTTTGTCTATATTCTCCAGGCCGAGGATCTCGTCGAACTTCCCCGGCTCCTCCTGGGACTTGTTGATGATCCCGGAGGCTCCCTTGGACAGGATCTCATTGATGAGGCTGCTCTTGCCGGAGCCGGAGACACCTGTGACACAGACGAATTTCCCCAGGGGGATGTCCACGTCGATGTGCTTCAGATTGTTCTCCGCCGCGCCTTTGATGGTTATGAATTTGCCGTTTCCGGGCCGTCGAACCAGAGGAACCTGGATCTTCCGCGCTCCGGAGAGGTACTGGCCGGTGATGGAATCCGGGCAGGCTTTGATGTCCTCCACGGAGCCCTGGGCCACCAGCTCCCCGCCGTAAATGCCGGCGCCGGGGCCGATGTCCACGATGTGGTCCGCAGCATACATGGTATCCTCATCGTGCTCCACCACGATCAGAGTATTCCCCAGATCCCGCAGATGCTGGAGCGTGTCCAGGAGCTTTACATTATCTTTCTGATGAAGACCGATACTGGGCTCGTCCAGAATATACAGCACGCCGGTGAGGCCGGAGCCGATCTGGGTTGCCAGACGGATCCGCTGAGCCTCCCCGCCGGACAGGGTCCCTGCCGCCCGGGAGAGGGTCAGATAATCCAGACCCACGTTCACCAGGAAGTTCAGCCGTTCCCGGATCTCTTTCAGGATCTGACGGCCGATCATCATATCGGTCTCAGACAGCTTCATCTGGTCGATAAAGTCCAGGGCCTCCCGGATGGAGAGATCCGAGAAGTCCGCCAGATTGATGCCGCCCACGGTGACTGCCAGGACCTCCGGCTTAAGCCTCTTCCCTTTGCAGTCCGGACACTGACGGATGATCATATATTTACTCATGCGGTCTTTGAAGTACTCGGAACCGGTCTCCCGGTAACGCCGCTCTATGTTGGAGATCACGCCCTCGAAGGGGTGATTGAACTTCTGAGTCTTACCGCTGGAGCTGGTATAGGTGTACTGGATCTTCCGGGTCCCGGTACCGTACAGGACCTCCTTCCGGAATTTCTCCGGAAGATCCCGGAAGGGAACCGTCAGGTCCACGCCCTCCTGCTCCGCCATGATGCGTATCATATTCTTATAGAAGCCGGAAAACTCCATGGTGCCGAAAACCTTCTTCAGGGCACCGCGGATGATGCTCTTGTCCACGTCGATCATCAGCTCCGGCTGGATCTTCTCAGTAAATCCCAGGCCGCTGCAGCTGGGACAGGCGCCGAAGGGACTGTTGAAGGAGAAGGTGCGGGGCTCCTGCTCCTCGATGCTGACGCCGTGCTCCGGGCAGGCCAGCTTGGTGGAGAAGACCTGTTCCTTCTCAAAATCATTATGACGGAACCAGATGGTGACCAGGCCCTCGCCTTCCCTCATGGCCAGCTCGATGGCCTCGGAGATCCGGCTCTCCTGTCCCGGTTTCACCACGATGCGGTCCACCACGATCTCGATGGTGTGCTTGAATTTCTTGTCCAGTCTGATCTCATCCTCATCCACCATCAGAATCTCCCCGTCCACTCTCACACGGGTATAGCCGTCCCGGCGGATGCGGTCCAGAATCTTCACATGCTCTCCCTTACGGGCACGGACCACCGGCGCCATGATCATGGTCCGGGTGCCTTCCGGATAGTCCATGACGGCGTCCACCATCTGGTCCACGCTCTGGCTGGTGATCTCCCTGCCGCAGACCGGGCAGTGAGGAATGCCGATGCGGGCATACAAAAGCCGCAGGTAGTCATGGATCTCTGTGACGGTACCCACGGTGGATCTGGGGTTCTTGCTGGTAGTCTTCTGGTCGATGGAGATGGCCGGGGACAGTCCCTCGATCATCTCCACGTCGGGCTTGTCCATCTGCCCCAAAAATTGTCTCGCGTAGGAGGATAAACTCTCCACGTAACGTCTCTGGCCCTCTGCATAGATGGTATCAAAGGCCAGCGAGGACTTGCCGGATCCGGAAAGACCGGTGAGCACCACCAGTTTCTCCTTGGGGATCCGCACGTTCAGGTGCCGGAGATTATTCTCATTGGCGCCCTTTACGATTATTTCATTCGCCATATATTATATTCCTCTTGTCTTATATTCAAAAATCTGGTCACGCAGCTCTGCGGCCCGCTCGAACTGCAGGTCGTCTGCCGCCTGGCGCATCTGCTTCTCCAGATCCGCCACGTAGTCCTTCAGCTCCTTGGCAGTCATCTCCGATGGCTTCAGCTTGCCGGCTCCGGCACTCTCCTCCGGCCTGGTGGCCTCGATGACGGCCCGCACGGACTTCTCGATGGTCTTGGGCGTGATATGATGTTCCTGATTGTATTGCTGCTGGATGGCGCGCCGGCGGTCCGTCTCGTCGATGGCGGCCTTCATGGCCTTGCTGATCATGTCGCCGTACATGATGACCCTGCCGTTGACGTTCCGGGCGGCACGGCCGATGGTCTGGATCAGGGAAGTCTCGGTACGCAGGAATCCTTCCTTGTCTGCGTCCAGGATCGCCACCAGAGACACCTCCGGGATATCCAGGCCCTCCCGCAGAAGGTTGATGCCCACCAGCACGTCGAATTCACCCAGACGCAGGTCACGGATGATCTCCAGTCGCTCCAGAGTGTCCACCTCCGAGTGGAGGTAATTGGCCCGGATCCCGGCTTCCGTCAGGTAATCCGTGAGGCTCTCTGCCATCTTCTTGGTGAGGGTGGTCACAAAGGCTCGCTCCCCTGCTGCCGATACCCGGTTCAGTTCTCCGATGAGATCGTCGATCTGACCCTCTGTGGGCCGGACGATGATCTCCGGATCGATGAGGCCCGTAGGCCGTATGATCTGCTCCGCGGTGATCCCGCCGGAGTGTTCCTTCTCATAGGCCGCAGGGGTTGCGGAAACGAACATGGCCTGATTCACCAGGCTCTCCCACTCCGCAAACTTCAGCGGACGGTTGTCCAGGGCGGAAGGCAGGCGGAATCCGTATTCCACCAGGGACTCCTTCCGGGACCGGTCTCCCGCATACATGGCCCTCAGCTGGGGCAGCATGACGTGGGACTCGTCGATCATGATGATGAAATCGTCCGGGAAATAGTCCATCAGTGTATAAGGCCGGGTGCCCGGGGGCAGACAGTTCAGATGTCTGGAATAGTTCTCGATCCCCTTGCAGGTCCCGATCTCCCGCAGCATCTCCATGTCATAGCGGGTCCTCTGTTCGATCCGCTGGGCCTCCAGAAGCTTGCCGCGGTCCTGAAACCACTGGATCCGCTCCTGCAGCTCCTCCTCGATGGTGACCATGGCCCGCTCCATGTTCTCCGGTGAAGTTACGTAATGAGTCGCCGGGTAGATTGCCACATGGTTGCGGATCCCCATGATCTCTCCGGTCAGGGGGTTCATCTCCTTGATGGTCTCGATCTCGTCGCCGAACATCTCGATGCGGACGGCGGCATTGGCCCCGGCGGGATACACGTCGATGACGTCTCCTCTGGCGCGGAAATTCCCCCGCTCCAGCACCATGTCATTACGGGTGTACTGAATGTCCACCAGCTTCCGCAGGATCTCCATTCTCGACTTCTCCATCCCGGGACGCAGGGACAGCATCTGGTTCTCGTAGTCGAAGGGGCTTCCAAGGCCGTAGATGCAGGACACGGAGGCCACGATGATCACGTCTCTCCTCTCGAACAAAGCCGAGGTGGCGCTGTGTCTGAGCTTCTCGATCTCGTCGTTGATATCGGAATCTTTTTCAATATAAGTATCCGTCGAAGGCACATAGGCCTCCGGCTGGTAATAGTCATAGTACGATACAAAGTATTCCACGGCGTTTTCCGGGAAATACTCCTTAAACTCCCCGTGGAGCTGGGCTGCCAGGGTCTTATTATGAGAAATGATCAAAGTCGGCCGCTGCAGCTGCTCGATCACATTGGCCATGGTGAAGGTCTTGCCGGATCCGGTTACGCCCAGAAGGGTCTGGCACCGCTTGCCGGAACGAAATCCCTCTACCAGCTTCTCAATGGCCTGGGGCTGGTCCCCCATTGGCTTATACTTGGAATGAATCTTAAAGTCCATACAGTTCTCCTTTGTACTGGCTATTGTATCACAGAATCAGGGTCAGAACAAGCGTTCGATATGATTATTTTCTATGACTCCAGTACCCCGGACTTCCAGAGACAGCAAAGACGCAGGAGAATGATCCCCTGCGCCTGCATTGGTATATTGAGGCAAGATTATGCCGCAGCTGCTTCTTCTTTGTCCTTCTTGCCGAAGAGCTTACCACTGTGGTTGGACAGCTGGATGGTCAGATAAAGGATGACCATAAGGATGATTCCTTCTGCCAACTCTGTAATGGAGGAACTTGCTCCACTGATGGTCAGACCGTTTACGATAACGGTGATGGACAGAGCTCCGAAGATCAGCTTGTAGATCTTGGAACGCATACCGCCGCTGACCAGAACGCCTCCAAGGAAGATTCCCATCTGGACCTTCATTTCCATGAAGTTACCCAGTGTGGAGGAGGAGCCGCCGGTTGCTGCGATGAGCAGCAGTCCCATGATAGCAGCCATGACGCCGGATACGATGAACGCACAGTGTCTAACCTTGACTGTGTCAACACCGATGCTTCTCATGGTGTTTTCGTTCTCGCCCATGCCCTTGCAGTAATAACCAAAGCTTGTTTTCTCAAAGATATATCCAATAATCGCAATCAGAATGACCGTGATAGCCAGAGCCGGTCCGAATCCGTTGATGAACAGCAGACTCTCCGGAAGGTAAACCTGCTCCCAGGTTACGTTACATACATTCAGGAATCCACGCAGGCCCATCAGCAGTGCCAGGGATGCCATGAAGGAAGAAACGTGGCATCTGGATACGATGAATCCCAGGAA
>CAMOGZ010000097.1 GCA_946614405.1 uncultured Eubacterium sp.
GTCAAAAGAGCAGGATCACTCCTGCTCTTTTATTATTCTTTCGATCACGTTCTCGAACCCTTCGGCGGGCATGGCGCCGGGGATCATGTATTTGCCAACGATGAAACATGGCACGCTGCGGACGTCATTTCTGTGGGCGATCATTTCGTCTTCCCATACTTCCTTGCTGAAGCGCTGGGATGAGAACATGTCCCGGACTTTCTCGGGATCCAGCCCCGCTTCCTCGGCAAGTCCCAGCAGGACCTCCCGGTCCGACAGCCTTTGATTATCAACAAAGTATGCCCGGTACAGGATCTCACTCATCTGGTTCGCAAGCTCCCGGCCGCCGGTCTCTTCCGCATACTTCGTCAGCCGGTGAGCGTCGAAAGTATTGCTTTTGCGCGCGGTATCGTAATGCATATCCAGGCCAGCCTCTTCACCCATGGTGCGGATACTGTCAAGCCGCTCCTGCGCCTGATCCAGCCCCAGCCCGTACTTTGTTGCAAAGAGCTCCAGGATGGATGCATCCTCTGACTCCTCGTAGCCCGGGTTCAGCTCAAAGGCTTTCATCGTGATCTCTGTCTCCTCCAGCAGCCCCAGACGCGCAAGCGCCGTCTTCATGTTGGTTATGCCGATGTAGCAATACGGACAAGCATAGTCCGACCAATACTCTATTTTCATATTATTCACCTCGTGAATTATTATACCACAATCCCCCGCCTTGTGGTAAAATAGAGAAAAACCGAAGCACCAGAGAAGAAAGGAATCACTATGTCATTACACATTGCAGTTGATAATAAAGCACCTGTCGCCAAGACGGTTTTGATGCCGGGAGATCCTCTCCGGGCCCAGTATATCGCAGAGACTTTCCTGGAGGACGCCGTCTGCTACTCCTCGATCCGCAACATGTACGGTTTCACCGGCACCTACAAAGGCGTACCGGTCTCCGTTCAGGGAAGCGGCATGGGCATGCCTTCCATGGGCATCTACTCCTGGGAGCTGTACACCCAGCACGGCGTGGAGAACATCATCCGCATCGGCACCGCAGGGACCTTCCTTCCGGACATCCACCTGGGAGACATCATGGTGGGACTGGCCGCATCCACTGATTCCAACTACCAGCATGCATTCGACGTGCCGGGGCAGTATTCCCCGTCCGCAAGCTATGAGCTGCTGACCAAGGTCCAGGCCGCCAGCGCCGAGACCGGCATCGGATTCAAAGCCGGAAACATCGTTTCCTGCGACGTCTTCTACGAGACCGTTCCCGACTGGTGGAAACGCTGGGCCAAGATGGGCGTCATGGGCGTAGAAATGGAAGCAGCGGCTCTCTACATGAACGCCGCCTACACCGGCAAGAACGCCTTGGCCATGATGACCGTCAGCGACGAGTTCCTCACCGGAAACAAATCCTCCGTGGAAGACCGGGAGCGGAACTTCACCGATATGATGAAGCTGGCCCTGGAGGCCGCCATCCGGTAAATACGGGAAAGCGACATCCCTTCGGGACACCACTGTCCTGAAGGGACTTTTTTTGCCGCTCTTTCTGCCTCCCCTCAAGTTGCAATCATTTCCGGATTGTGGTAATATTTCTTATGGAAGGAGTTATTCTTTATGGGTCACGATCACACACATGCGCACTCCCATGTCCATGATCCCCAAGAAAAAAGGCGCCAGCTCAATCGCCTGTCCCGGGCGATCGGGCATTTACAGCACGTCAAAAGGCTGGTTGAGAATGACGCCGATTGTTCAGAGGTCCTGATACAGATCGCGGCAGTACGGTCTGCATTGAATGGATTAGGGAAAGAGATCATAAACGAACATATAACCCACTGCATTGCCCATGCGATAGAAGAAGGTGATTCTGAAGCGATTGAGGATTTCCAGGATGCCATCCAGAAATACCTGTAGAAAAGCAGTAGCTCACACGGCAGATGGATCATTATGATACAGGGTCCTTGTTGTTTGAGGCATGGTTTATCCCCCTTGGGGGGTTATTTTTTTATGGAAAAAGGGCCGCAGATCTTCATCTGCGGCCCTTGTCATTCTGATCTGTATTATTTGACTTTTGCGGAAAGGATCAGGTCACTGTATGCAGTGTATACCTTCTTACCATCGATGGTCTTATATCCTCTGACCTTGACGTAATACTTCTTTCCTTTCTTCAGTTTCTTTACGGTCACCTTATTCTTGGATGCTGCGGTCTTCTTGAAGCCTTTGTTCATCTTCAGGGAAGTATAAACCTCATACTTGTATCCCTTTCCGAGAGACTTCCAGGAGATGGTGAGGGACTTCTTCCCTGCCTTCGCCTTGACTCCCTTGACCTGCTTGCCGGTGACGCTGAGCTGCTCCTTCAGGGTCTTGACCTGGGCATTCAGTTTCTCATTGTCCGCTTTGGCATTGCCCAGTTCCACCAGAGCTGCTTCCTTGGCATCATTGGCAGCCTTTGCCTGCTGTTCTGCAGTGAGGACGTCGTTCGCCTTGGTCGTGATGCGTCCCTGTGCTTTGGAGTAGGCGGATGTATCTCCCTTCAGTTCTTCCTGAATGTACTTTGCTACAATATCACGAACCAGATCACCGTCGCGGTTTGCAAAGTCGAAATCAGTGAAGAATGTGTCTGACTTGTAGGTGCCGTTCGTTACATTTCCTCCGGTCATATCTTTGAAGACATACTGGTTGTCCATACCATTGAAAATGTTGTTATCTGCTACGACCGCATAGGTCTTATTCACATCGAAGTCCTCGTCCAGAATGGTTGCACGATTGATGGAACCTGCTCTGTACCAGTTGCCGTTCGCTTCTGCTTTATCGTATTCCGCATTCCAGTCGATGTTGTAAGTGATCCCTGCGACCTGTGCCATCGTCGGGTTGATGGAATTGCCATATCTTTCAGATGGGCTGGTTCCGGCCTCCAGAGTCTCCAGGAGCTGTGCTCCGGTAACATAGAACACACCTGCGCCAAATGGTGAGAACGGGAAAGCTCTGAGGAGGTCTTTCTTGGTGATGTCACCGGTGTAGATAAACTGATCGCAGTTTCCTCCGTTCTGGATGGCTACCAGCGGAATGTCTTTGGAATACTTGTATCCGGAGATCTTCCCGGTGCTTGCATACCAGTAAAGTGCATCTGCTGCCAGATCGCCCAGATTGGTCTCTCTGTTCCATGCCACGCTGTCTTTTCCGTTGAGGTTGGCAGAAGCAGTGCCGATGACTTCATCCGCATTGTCCTTGACGGTCTTGGCAAGTGCTGCGACTTCACTGTCCGCATCGTATGCCAGAACATCCTCTGTCAATGGAGTTACTGCCTTGCTCTCCTCATCAATGACGAATCCGCCTGCTACTTCTTCTCCATCTGTTGGAGCCTGTGCGGTTACAGCTGCACCTGTGACATCACTTCCGTCATTGGAAAGGCCGATGATCACGTCTGCCTCCGGAAGAGCTGCTTCGTCCTGGAAAGCGTAACCTTTCAGTGCGCCGTCCTGAAGCATGTCCTCGATACCGCTGTCTGTACGGGCAGCAAATCCTACCTTGAACTCATCACCGAATACTGCATTCTGATCGAATGCATAGAATCCGCTGTTCTCTTCCCCGATGGTCATATTGGAGCTGATCACCTTGAATGATGCAGGATCCTTAGCAACCAGCTTTCCTTTCACGGTTCCCGGCATGTTCTTATTGTACTCCTGCTCGGGAGCACCTTCCAGAAGCTGCTTCTGGGTATGATACTTGGTGAGATTTCCATGATAGATCACACCAGTTGAGGATTCAGCCCAGCTGAAATCATATGCTCCCATTGCCGCTACATCATAGCCCGCCTTGTCCATCAGATTGTAGACCGACAGACCGTTGTCCGTATTGGCATAGGTCGTTCCCTGCAGATAGTTGCCTGCATCCGCCAGATAGACGTCTGCGCCTTTGCTCTCAAAGGCCTTCTTCGCTGCAGCGATCTTCGCATATACATCTACATCTCCACGTACATTACCTGTGTAAAGCACGACCGTCTTTCCTGCGTAATCACCTTCTCCTGCTGCAGGCTCAGCAAACGCAGTTGCCGACATTCCCACAACGAGGCAAAGAGAAAGCACCAGGCTGAACAAACACTTCACTGTCTTTTTCATCAATAAACCTCCTTCTTCGTGTTCTTTCAGTTTCAACGAACATCGGCGCTTTATCCGTTTAAAGCGCCGAACGATCCTACATGTAAATATATCAGTGAAATAGGTTTATCACAAGCCCCCGGGGGGCATATTTATTCATGGAATCAGATGAATACTCTCCATCTCTACTCATAGATCGAACCAGAGATCCCAAGCTCGCTTCCTACTTTTCCGATCTCCATCGTGAACCATTCCGGATACAGAAGCTGTCCCAGATACAGTGTGTAATACAGGTTCTCTTCGTCGCTTCCGTTCACGGCACTCTGAGGAAGTACCAGGACTCTGACTCCGCTGAACCGTTCTCTCATGGCAGCGGCGTAATCCGCAGCATTGCCATAATCCGAAACACACTTGATGACGACGTTGGGTTCCTTGCTCTTCACCCTGCTGTCGTCCACATCTGTCAAGTCACTCCAGTTGGCGGCGATGTTGATGGAATTGGTATTGGTGATCAGCGGACAGTCTTTCACGGTCACATTGTCTTCATCGTACTCCCAGTAGATCTTCAGCTTCTGACAGGAGTACATGGTGGAACGGGTATGCTCCAGCTGATAGGACCAGTACTTATATGGTTCATAGCTCCAGTGAGCATACAGCGTCTGGTTTCCGGAGGCCGTCACTTTATCTCCCTCAGACACCTGCTGTCCGCCTCCGGAAGCGGTGAACCATCCATCGAAGGTATAGCCTTCCCGCAGAGGCGTCGGAAGGGTCCCGTAGTAGTCCCCCTGAACGACGGACATGGTCGTATCCTTCGTCCGTACTCTTCCCCCGTTGCCCTTGAACGTCACGACGATGGTCTTGGCTTTCTCCCAGTGGGCATGGAGAGTGTGGGCCCCGGTTTCCGTGACCTTAGTGGAAGAAGTCACTTCATTGCCCCCGGATGCGGCCGTAAACCAGCCCAGGAACCGGTAGCTGTCACGGGAAGGCACCGGAAGATCTCCGTAAGTTCCGCCCTTGGTCACGTTGACGGAGCTCACACTGCATTTTCCGCCTTCCGGATCCAGTGTCACTTTGATGGTGTCATCCTGTTTCTCCGGCTTGGTCTTGCTTTCCCCGGGATCCTTCTTGTTTCCGCCGCCGGGCTTGGTATCCTGCTTCTTCGCAGGCTTTCCTCCGGCATTTCCGCCCTGCCCTCCGGTCTTCTTTGACCCGCTCGTGCCGGGATGCGTGGAGGGCCTTACCACCGTCGGCGGCCGGTACGTTGACGGCGTCCGTCTCGGAGGATCCGTCTGCTTTGTTTCTTCTTTCTTATCTGTATTCTCCTCCGGCGGAGTCTCCTCCTGGGGTTCTGAATTGCGGTCCCTTGCGGGATCTTCCGTCATCTGCTCCGAAAGGCCTCTGAATTCCTGTCTTGCAATGACCTCGTCCGCACCGCTTTCCAGGATCCTCTGCCTGGCGCAGCCGGATAACGTCAGCAGGACGAAGACGCAGATCAGAAGGATCATCACACGCAGGATATTACAAGTATTCTTCATATACGTGCCTCCCTTCTGAGCGTATCCTGCAGCCTGATCCGTGCCTTCTGCCGCAGATCCGCCCGGCTCCACACCTCATCTTCCGTGAGGCAGAGAAACTCAAACACGGTCCTCTTCTGTTCTTCCGTAACGCTGCGTCCACCGAATGCAGCACCCTGCCAGATATCCATGGCGGCATCGTATTTGCCAAGATACGCCTCCGGAAGGGAGCGCCCGATGGTGCTTCGCCAATCAGGGAACGGCGTGTTGCCGCATCCAAAGCCTCCGGCTTTCAGCCAGCGCATGGCGTAGCGCACCATGGCGCGTGCGGCGGCAGAATCATCGGCATCGTCCATGCCTTCTCTGAGTCTTTCCGTTTTCCGCCGGAGACGGTCACTGATCACCGCCGGCACGAAGAGGATCAGCAGGATGAGAAGGATCAGTCCGGCCAGGACTTTGTACCTGGTAAGGTCTATTCCGTCATCCGTCATTCCCTCGGCTTCCTCGTCTGCTTCCTCCTGCTCTTCCTCAGTCTGCGGGGAGATCCCGTTCACCCCGTACTCGTC
>CAMOGZ010000098.1 GCA_946614405.1 uncultured Eubacterium sp.
CCATTCCTCCATGGATTCCGCAAGACGTCTGGAACCGTCGGGATTATGAGCTCCGTCGATGATGACCCATGGGTCCTCTGCCAGCACTTCCATACGGCCGATCTGCTTCGCCTTCTTCATTCCGGTGCGGATGGCCTCATCCGTGAGGGAGACCTTCCCCTGCTGCTGCAGCAGGGTCAGCGCGTACAAAGCCGAAACGGCATTCTCTACCTGATAAGCTCCTCCCATGGAGATGCCGATCCCCACGTAGTTCTTGCCCAGGATCTCCGTATCAAAGTATGTGCCGGTGACATCTTCCCCATTGGGCTCCGCCTGGATCAGCGTTGCGTCAAAGAACGGCGCCTGATGATCCGTGGCTGTCTTCCGCAGAACCGCCTTGGCATCGGGATCCGCAGCTCCGCAGATCACGGGACAGCCGTCCTTGATGATCCCGGCCTTCTCAAAGGCGATTTCTGCGATGGTGCTGCCCAGCCGGTCGGTGTGATCCAGTGAAATCGAAGCGATCACGGAACACAGGGGGGCCTTCACCACGTTGGTGGAGTCGCCCCGGCCGCCGAGACCCACTTCCAGTACGGCGTAATCCACGCCCTTCTTTTTGAAATAGAGGAATGCGATGGCAGTCACCACCTCAAACTCAGTGGGAGACTCCAGTCCTTCCTCCACCATCTCATCTGCCTTGGCCAGGACCATGGAGCCGTATTTCTCCAGGTCCTCGTCGCTGATGTATTCTCCGTTCCGTTCGATCCGCTCGTTGAAAACCTCCAGGTACGGAGAAGTATAGAGGCCGACACGATAGCCGGCCGCCCTCAATACTTCATAGATATACTTGCAGATGGATCCTTTTCCATTGGTCCCCGCCACATGGATGACCTTCAGGCCGTCCTGGGGGTTGCCCAGCTTGTCCAGGAGAGTGTTCATCCTCTCCAGGCCCAGAACACTTCCGAAACGGAGGTATTCATGGATACGATCCAAAATGTTCATAATTATTCTCCAACCTTTGCTCTGACGACAGCCAGCTGCTCTGTGACCTTCGCCAGCATTTCCTCATACTTGACCTTCTTGGCCTTCTCTTCGTCTACGACCTTCTGAGGTGCCTTGGCAACAAAGCCCTGATTGGACAGCTTCTTCACCACGCGCTCCACTTCCTTGGTCAGTCTTTCCTCTTCCTTGGTCAGGCGGGCAAGCTCTGCGTCGTAGTCTACCAGATCATCCAGCGGTACAAAGATCTGAGCACCGGTCATAACGGCAGACATGGCGTCTCCCGGAGCCTGTTCCTTCTGCTCTACGAAATCGATCTCTGTGATGTTGGCAAGATCCTGAATGTAGCGAACGCCCTTCTGAATGCGTTCCAGTGCCTCGCCCTCTGCCAGAATCACCGCACGCAGCTTGCGGGACGGTGCTGCCTCCGCCTCAGCGCGGATATTACGGATGGCGGAGATGGCCTCCATGGCGGTGTTCAGAACAGCCTCTTCCTCCGGGAAGCTGCGGTTCTCACTGAACTCAGGCCACTTGGCGCTGATGAGGTATCCATTGGTCTCACCCTTCTCACAGTCGGAATGAGGCAGATAGCTCCAGATCTCCTCGGTGATGAACGGCATGAATGGGTGCAGCATCTCCAGCATATTCTTCAGTGCCATGACCAGAACGAAGCGTGCAACCTTCTTGTCCTCTTCATCCTCGCTCCACAGACGTTTCTTCACGATCTCGATGTACCAGTCGCAGAACTCGTTCCAGATCAGGTCATAGACTCTCTGTCCTGCCAGTGCCAGATCGAACTTGTCCATGGTGTCGGTGACATACTTCACCGCATCATTGATCCGGCTGATCATCCATTTATCTTCTTCTCTCAGTGCAATGTTGCTGAAGTCGGAGGTGTCGCCGCAGGCCATACCGCAGCAGTCGCTGCAGCACTTGGCCATGGGGAGGAAGTTCCCCTCTTCATCCTGCAGATTCATGATGACGAAACGGGACGCATTCCACAGCTTGTTTGCGAAGTTACGTGCCGCCACGATACGCTCATCCTGATAACGCATGTCATTACCCGGAGTGATTCCGGTGATCAGCATGAAACGCAGAGCGTCGGCGCCGTACTTGTCGATCTCTTCCAGAGGATCGATTCCGTTTCCGAGAGATTTACTCATCTTGCGGCCCTGGGCGTCACGAACCAGACCATGTACATAGACATACTCAAATGGTGGTTCCTTCATGGCTTCCATTCCGGAAAATACCATGCGGACGATCCAGAAGAAGATGATGTCATATCCGGTTACCAGTACGTTGGTGGGATAGAAGTAATCCAGCTCCTCGGTCTTCTCCGGCCATCCCAGTGTGGAGAAAGGCCACAGTGCGGAGGAGAACCAGGTGTCCAGTACGTCCTCATCCTGGTGCAGATGCTTGCTTCCGCACTTGGGGCATACCGTCGGGTCTTCCTCTTCTACGATGATCTCACCACAGTCCTCGCAGTACCATGCCGGGATACGGTGTCCCCACCACAGCTGACGGGAGATACACCAGTCACGGATCTCATACAGCCAGCGCAGGTAAGTCTTCTGGAAGCGCTCGGGAACGTGCTTCAGCTGACCGTTCTCAGCGACCTCGATGGCCGGCTTGGCCAGGTCTTCCATCTTGACGAACCACTGGTCAGACAGCATAGGCTCGATGACGGTATGGCAGCGATAGCATTCGCCCACAGGAATGGTCAGGTTCTCGATCTTGACGAGATAGCCTGCATCTTCCAGGTCCTTGCACCACTGCTTACGGCATTCATAGCGGTCCATACCCGCATATTTGCCGGCATATTCATTCATAGTTGCATCTTCATTGATGCAGGAGATGACCTCCAGGTCATGTCTCAGGCCCACCTCGAAGTCGTTGGGGTCGTGAGCCGGCGTGATCTTAACCGCACCGGTTCCCTTCTCCGGATCCGGATAGGGGTCTGCGATGATGGGGATCTCTCTTCCCACCAGCGGCAGAATGACCTTCTGTCCGATCATATCGGTATATTTATCATCTTCCGGATTGACGGCGATGGCAACGTCTCCGAACATGGTCTCCGGACGGGATGTGGCAACGACCATATCCTTGCCGCCCTCTTCTGCAGCAGGATAACGGAAGTACCAGTACATTCCGTTCTTATCCTCGTGTTCTACTTCTGCATCCGACAGGGATGTTCCGCAGCTCGGGCACCAGTTGATCAGGCGGTTTCCGCGGTAGATCAGGCCCTGCTTATATAATTTGACGAAGAATGTCCGTACTGCCTTGCTGCAGCCCTCATCCATGGTGAAGCGTTCTCTGCTCCAGTCACAGGAGTCTCCCAGCTTACGGCACTGACGTGTGATCCTTCCGCCGTATTCTTCCTTCCATGCCCATGCGCGCTTCAGGAACTCTTCCCGGCCCAGGTCCTCTTTCTCCAGGCCCTCTTCCTCACGGATCTTGTCCACGACCTTTACCTCAGTGGCGATGCTGGCGTGGTCGGATCCCGGAAGCCACAGCGTGCAGTATCCCTGCATTCTCTTCCATCTGGTGAGAACGTCCTGCAGGGTCTGGTCCAGTGCATGTCCCATGTGCAGCTGACCGGTGATGTTCGGCGGCGGCATGACGATGGTGAACGGCTTCTTGTCACGGTCGATCTCTGCATGGAAGGATCCGCTCTCCTCCCACATCTGATAAATGCGATCCTCAAAACTCTTAGGATCATACGTCTTGGCTAGATTCTTCTCCATGTTACTCTTCCTTTTCTCTTATTGTTACAGCGGCTCCAAACAGAAAGAACGCCCCTGCAAGGACATTGCGAAGGACGAAATAAATCCGCTTCTGCGTCAATATTGAAACTACTTGCTATATTGTACCATACATCTGCTATTTTTCAACAAAAAAAATCCCCGAAACGGGGTTTTCTAAGGCAACCGACTGATGAGGCAAGGTAGTTTGTATAATCAATTCAATCAACTATATCAGGAGTATTTCATTATAGCCCTTGCGGGCATCCTCATCAGTACAATCGCGCATAGAACGACTTATTATGGCAAATGTCGTTATATCCTCAGAAGTCTCTTCTGTTGATATCAAAGCGACCATGCTCTGGCAGAGGATGTCGAACACCTCTCTGCCAGCACATGAGTCAAGTTTTTGAAGGCTGGCATCGCGGGGGATGCCAGAAACTTCGAAAAACGGAGAGGGCAAAATTGATAGTTTTGTCAATAAAGATATACTACCTTATAGGTTATATATTGTCAACAACAAATTGTGCGGATTTTTATGTTTTTTTACAAATACTTTCTTTCGGTAATGTGATAAAGTCAAAACTCCACCACGGCGATCCCGCCGGTCTCTCTGCCGTAAATATGGACCTTGTCAGACAAGGGGATCTCCCCTTCCTCGATGGCGGCCTGCCGCAGTTCCCGGAACTCCTTCTGATACTTCTCCCGGATGGTGCTGCGGTAGTCATCTCCCTCCTCCAGATAAGGAACGGCGATGATGTAGTCCTCCGACACCGGGTAGATGATCACGTCGGTCTCATACTGGTCCGCCAGCAGCCGCAGCCCGTTATCATAGAGCATGCTGATGGCGCCGTCTGTACGGATAGTATTGGTGATCTCGAAGTGATGGGGAATATTCAGAGTCCTCATGAAGAAAGGAAACAACTCCATGGTGTTATCCTTGGCGATGGCAAATAGCTCCATCTTCCGAAGGCCGATCTGCGCAAACTCGGTGCTGTCGATGACCTTGGAGATATAGTGGTCTCCGTCCCCGGCGATGCGGTAAAACAGCATCGTCATGTCCAGATAGTCCACATGGGGGACGCCTTTGTTCTCCCGCAGGATCCCGATGTCATGGAGCCGCAGTACGATGTTCCCGGTCTCCCGGGGGTCGCCCTCCAGCATCTCCATCATAGCCCGTCCGCTTTCGATGGAGCGGCTGATCCAGTCCACGGTACGGTCGATGTCTCCCCCGCTTTCCTCATACTGGTTCAGCGCCTCCTGCAGGGGCACGGCGATGGATTCCTCCGGGACCTTCAGATCCTCCAGGATCAGAATATCCCCTCCGGATTCATCCTTTCCCACGTGGAAGGAGTGGTAAGGATCCTCCTGCAGATATTGATTTAACAGTTCCAGTAAACGCTTCTGATCCAACGATCACGATCTCCTTTCTCTAATTCCGGTCAAATTCCACCTTATATGCTCCCAGGATCTCTTCGCAGGGAATGCGCATGGCCTGTCCATAGGGGTCGATCCACTCGAACTCGCAGTCGCAGTATTCTTTGTTCCCCTGGGGCTTCTCCGCAGGAACAAAGCCATAGTCATCACCTTCCGGATAGAAGCACCCGTCATTGTCGGACTCCGCGGGGCAGCCTCCCTGAAGGCCCACGCCGGTATACTCGATGCGAAGATAGGGAGTGGTGAATACCGTGGTCATCCCCTTCACTGCGGTGTCGGAGCCCCGAACCGGATCTCCGGTATACTTATCCACATCGGCGATGTTGATGAGGGTCGCAGGGCTCTCCCAGCGGTACAGGTTCAGCCATCCCCGCTTGCCCCGGGCCTCAACAGGCGTATTGAACTCGATGTATGCGTGTTCCCCTTTTCCGAAGGGATCTCTTATCTCACAGTTGATCCGAAGGACCGGACGAAGTGAGGTGAACTCCTCCGGCAAAAGTCTTCTGATCGCATCATGATCGGCGCGGTACGCCATGACGAACTGTTGTATTCTCATATTGACCTCCTGACAAAAATGGTACCACAGTCTCCTGCAGTACCATTTTATCATCTTATAATACCCTTGCCAACACTTCTGAGATGGTTTTCACCGGGATGATCTCCAGTTTCTCCCGGACCTCCTGATCCACATCTCTGAGGTCCTCCACATTCTCCGCCGGGATGAACACGGACTGGATGCCGGCTCTCTGGGCTGCCATCAGCTTCTCCGGAAGGCCGCCGATGGGCGACACGATGCCCCGGAGGCTGACCTCACCGGTCATGGCATATTCCGGGCTCACGGCCTTTCCGGTCACCAGGGATGCCAGTGCCGTGGCCAGAGTGAGGCCCGAGGAAGGTCCATCCTTGGGCACGGCGCCTGCGGGAACGTGGATGTGCAGGTTGTTGTCCTCGA
>CAMOGZ010000099.1 GCA_946614405.1 uncultured Eubacterium sp.
CAAAATCCCGTGGTGGCAACACCGTATGGGTTCGACCCCCATCGCCGGCACCACTACGCAAGTGATTAGGAGGATTTGGAAGATATGAATTTCGGAACAGTACTTTTGGCAGCTGCTACATCAGGAACGAATCAGTTCGTTTTGCAGATGCTCATTCTGGTTGCATTCATCGGTCTTATGTATTTCCTGTTGATCCGTCCCCAGAAGAAGAAGGAGAAGCAGGTCAACGAGATGAGAAACTCCGTACGCGTTGGTGACGAGATCGTGACCATCGGAGGCATCGTCGGAAAGATCGTGAAGACCAAGGATGAGTCCCTGATCATTCAGGTGGGTGCGGATAAGGTCAAGTTTGAGGTCATGAGATGGTCCATTTCTTCAGTTACCAGCAAGGGTAAAGGAGCATCCGGAAAGGCTGCTGACACAGATACAGATATGGCAGAAGATGAACAGCCGAAGAAGAGATCACCGAGAAGACTGAAAAAGGCAACCACAGAAGAGACTGCTGAGGAGTCCAAGAATCCTTTTGAAGAAAGCAAATAAAGATACGGAATAATGAAAGATCTCCCATTTCGGGAGATTTTTTCCTATTTATCTTAATGAATCCTGTGATTCATCTTGATGAAATGGCGAAATCGTAGTAAACTAATAGAGTATGATATTTTTTGTATTATCATAGAATAAGTTAATGGAAAGTGAGTAGAAAAGATGAATTCTAAGCTGAGAAGAGTATTAAGTGCAATTGTAGTTGTTCTTGTGGTCTTCGGTGCGTTCGTCTCCGTGCAGGGGATCGGACCTGTCGACGATCTGAAGAACTCCCTCAAGTACGGCCTGGACATCGATGGCGGTGTCTACGTCGTAATGGAAGCAGATACGGGCAACCAGTCCGGCTCCACGCTTCGGGCTACTATGGAACAGACCAAGGAAGTCCTGAACAAGCGTGTAAATGCCATGGGCGTATCGGAAGCCACCGTAAGCATTGAAGGCGAGAACCGTCTCCGTGTGGAGATGCCGGGCGTCAGCGATGCTAAGGAAGCGATCAACCGCATTGGTGAGACCGCCAAGCTGCGTTTCACACTGGCAGACGGAACTGAGTGCCTGACTGGTGATGATGTAAAGGACGCTGCCTGTGAGGCCGATACGGAGAACGGCGGATATAAGATCACCATGCAGTTCACCGGAGACGGACAGGATAAGTTCTTTGACGCAACCACCAAGGCTTATAACGGAGATGTCACCGCAACAGTCAAGACCGATGACGGAGCTCTGGTAGCATCCAACTCCATCGTAATCTGGCTGGATGATAAGGTTCTGACCGCTCCCAGCGTCAGCAACGGACCCATCAACAACGCAAGCTGTGAGATCACTTCCGGAGCAGGCGGATACAGTAAGGAAGAGGCAACCAACACAGCTGCTCTGATCCGCGGCGGTGCTCTGCCGGTATCCCTGACCGAGGTATCTTCCTCTGTTCAGACTGCATCTATCGGAGCCAACGCTCTGGAGAAGAGCATCATCGCAGGAGGAATCGGACTTCTTCTGGTATTCATCCTGATGATCCTGATGTACAATGTACTGGGTATCTTCGCAGACATCGCTCTGCTTCTGTATGTCATGCTGGTCCTGTGGATCATGGCAGGACTGGATGCAGTTCTGACACTGCCGGGTATCGCCGGTATCGTACTTGGTATCGGTATGGCCGTTGACGCAAACGTCATCATCTTCTCCCGTATCAAGGAGGAGATCGGTCTCGGCAGATCCATACGTGTAGCAGTGGATTCCGGATTCAAACATGCTCTGGTCACCGTACTGGATGCACAGATCACTACATTGATCGCCACCATCGTACTGTACGAGCTTGGATCCACATCCGTCAAGGGATTTGCTGTTACCCTGATGATCAGTATCATCGTAAGTATCTTTACTGCAGTAGTTATCACTCAGCTCTTTGTTGGTACACTGGCTGACTCCAGTGCCGCAAGACCGCAGTTCTTCGGATGCAAAGCTGACGGGACCCCCAGAAAACTGGTCAAGGGCGACTTCAACTTCATCGGAAAGAGAAAGATCTTCTACTGCATCAGCGGAGCCATCATCATCGTTGGCTTGTTGACACTGGGCATCCGTGGTTTCAACTACGGTATCGACTTCACCGGTGGTACTATGATCCAGATGAATCTGGGACAGGAAGTGGAGACCAGTGAGGTGGCTGACACCATCAAGTCCTTCGACCTGGATCCGGACATCGTTTATTCCGGAACCAAGCATGAGGAAGTTATCATCAAGACAACCAAGGCTCTGAACGCCAACCAGCGTGATGAAGTTCAGAAGGCCATCGAAGAGAAATACGGACTGGACGACAGCGCCGTCGTATCTTCCGAGGAATTCGGACCGTCCATCGGTAAGGAACTCCGGAATAACGCACTGCAGTCCATCCTGATCGCCGCGATTTGTATGCTGCTGTATATCATCTTCCGTTTCCGCTCCTGGAAATACGGAGCTGCTGCAGTTGCCGGCATCCTGCATGACGTACTGATCCTGATCTCTGTATATGCGATCTTCCGGATCACCGTCAACAATCCGTTCATCGCTGCCATCCTCACGGTAGTCGGTTACTCGATCAACGATACCATCGTTATCTTCGACCGTGTCCGTGAGAACCGGAAGCTGCTGCGGGGCAAGTCTGTATTCGATATTCTGAATCACAGTATCAGCCAGACTCTGGACCGTTCCGTCATGACTTCCATGACGACTCTGATCGCCATCATCCCGCTGCTGGTCATGGTATCCACTCAGCTGGCACAGTTCGTAATGCCGCTGATGGTCGGTGTGCTGGTAGGAACTTATTCTTCCATCTGCCTGTGCAGCCCGCTGTACTTTGAACTGAGCAAGAAGGAAGAAGAATCCAGATACATCGCACAGCAGAAGGCAAGAGCCCGCATCGAGGCCAAGAAGGCATCCAGAAAGGACGCACAGAAGGGAATCGCTGCTCCGAAGGCGGAAGAAACTCAGGAAGCAGTAACAACCGCTCCGAAGCAGGACAAACCTGTCAACAAGAAAGGAACCGGCGGAAGCAAGAACAAGAAGAAAAACAAGAAGAAGGGCATAAGATAATCGACTCGTTTCACCGGAGACCCTATGGAGACTAAATCACAATTCTTAACTGAAATATTAAAATACAAGCAATACAACACCGAGTTGATCGGAAGGGCATATGATAAGGCACGCTCCCTTCATGAGGGGCAGCTCCGCAAAAGCGGAGAGCCTTATCTGATCCATCCGATCGCAGTATCCATCATCCTTGCTCAACTGGGCATGGATGATGCGACACTGGTCGGTGGTCTTTTGCATGATGCGGTAGAAGACACAGACTACTCCCGGGAACAGCTGGTGGAGGATTTCGGCGAAGAGATCGCTCTTCTGGTGGATGGCGTGACCAAACTGGGAACCCTCAAGTTCGATAATAAGGAGGACGCCCAGGCGGAAACGCTTCGGAAAATGTTCCTGGCTATGTCCAAGGATATCCGTGTCCTGATCATCAAACTTGCGGACCGCCTTCACAATATGCGGACCATCGAGTTTATGACACCGGAGAAGATCATAGAGAAGTCCAAGGAAACACTGGACATCTACGCACCGCTGGCCAGTCGTCTGGGTATCTACACTATCAAGTTTGAACTGGAAGATATCTCGCTGAAGTATCTGCACCCGGAAGAGTATAAGACCCTGGAGAAAGAGGTCACCGAGAAGAAGGAACACCGTGAGCGTTTCATCAATGAGGTGATCGCTGAGATCAAGGAAGCTCTGGACACCATGGACATGAAGTACGACATCATGGGCAGGTCCAAGCATCTGTACAGCGTCTACAAGAAGATGACATTCCAGCACAAGCAGATCGACGAGATCTTCGATCTGACTGCGGTTCGTGTGATCGTTGAAAATGTCAGGGACTGCTATGCTGTCCTGGGACAGGTCCATACTATGTGGAAGCCGATTCCTGGCCGTTTCAAGGATTACATCGCCATGCCCAAGCCCAATATGTACCAGTCGCTCCATACGACGGTGCTGGGGGATAACGGCGAGCCCTTTGAAATACAGATCCGCACCTATGAGATGCATCGGGTGGCGGAATATGGTATCGCGGCTCACTGGAAATATAAAGAGGGCAACAGTTCCGGAAAGCAGAATAATGAAGATATGAAGCTGGCCTGGCTTCGCCAGACTCTGGAATGGCAGAAGGATCTGAATGATCCGAGAGAGTTCATGGAAACCCTTAAGATGGACCTCTTTGCAACTCAGGTTTTCGTATTTACTCCGAAGGGTGAAGTCATCGATTTGCCAGCGGATTCCACGCCGCTGGATTTTGCGTTCAAGATCCACACTGATGTAGGCTGCCGCTGCGTCGGCGCCAAAGTCAACGGGAAAATGGTCACCATCGACCATACCCTGAACAACGGCGATATCGTAGAGATCGTAACTTCATCCAACTCTTCCGGACCCAGCGTGGACTGGCTCCGGATCGCCAAGAGTTCTACTGCACGGACCAAGATCCGCCAGTGGCTGAAGAAACAGAATAAGGGCGATGAAGTCGGAAAGGGCAAGGAAGCCCTGGATAAATACATCCGCAAGAAGGGATATGATCCCCAGCTGATCCTGCGGACCAAGTATCTGAATGCCGCCGTAAAGGAGATGAAATTCACATCCCTGGATGAGGCGTACACTCAGATCTCTCAGGGAGGAACTGTTCTCAGCCGATTCGCAAACTGCATGTTCGACAGCTTTAATGAAGAACAACAGGAAGAACAGCGCAGACAGCAGAAGAAGGAAGAAGAGCTGATGAACGAGGCGATACGGAAGGATCATTCCGCAAGATATCGCCACGACAATCCCGGAATCATTGTGAAGGGGGCCACTGGCAACCTGCTGATCCACGTTTCACGGTGCTGTAACCCGGTTCCCGGAGATGAGATCATCGGCTTCATCACCAAAGGAAGGGGAATCTCTGTCCATCGTAAAGACTGTTCCAATATCACATCCCTCCCGGAACAGGAACATGCGAGATTTATAGAAGTCGAATGGGAGGACCTGAAGGTCGGCAAATCTTATACCGCAGAGATCTGCGTGATCTGTGCTGACCGGAAGGGAATCTTCTCTGACATTTCCAGAGCCTGTGAGGATCTGGATGTCAAGATTGAAGGAGTCAACGCAAGGAGCGATCGGAATGAAGTGCTCCGGATCATGCTGACCCTGGCACTCACCAGTACCCAGCAGATGTGGAAGGTACAGCGTACGCTGCGCAATGTCAGCGGCGTGACCAGTGTATTCCGACCGAAATCATAGGAACAGATACCATGAAGATCTATCATTTTATGACCGGACCGATCCAGGTCAATACCTATCTTGTCTTTGACGAGAACGGTACCGGCTATATCGTGGATCCCGGCGACTATGTCCGCGGGATCTCCGATATCATCACAGAAGAAAACATAGACCTTCAGTACATTGTACTGACCCATGGCCATGCCGATCACATCGGCGGCGTTGCCAAATTCCGTGAGCTTTACCCTGATTTGAAGGTGGTTGCCTACACAGGGGAACGGGAAATGCTGCACACGCCGGACTACAATTCCTCACTGGAGCTGTATGGCCGGGAGATCGCATGTGATGCTGACATCTGGGTCGAAGACGGCGATACCATGACCATCGGAACCATGGAGCTGAAGTTCATCTTCACCCCGGGACATTCTCCCGGCGGTATGTGCATTCTTACGGAAGGCTATCTCTTCAGCGGAGATACTCTATTCCGTGCGTCCATCGGAAGAACGGACTTCTGGGGCGGAGATTTCCAGACATTGATCAATTCGATCCGGAACCGCCTGTTTATCCTGCCGGATGATACGGTCGTTCTGCCCGGACATATGGGGCAGACCACTATCCGGTTTGAAAAGGAGTGCAATCCATTTGTCCGATAAACTGAAAATCAAGATCCATAACTACAAAAATACAACGATTCTGGCGGAGCTCATCGATGAGTTCCTGGATCCCGACACCTACGAACTGGTGCCCGATGATGGTTTCCGGTTTGACAAGGCTCTTCATTTTAAT
>CAMOGZ010000100.1 GCA_946614405.1 uncultured Eubacterium sp.
AGCCGTCTTCGCTTTCACGGACAAAGGATTAGCGGCCTTTGTGATCGTATATGCAACTTTCACTTCACCCTGGCACAGCCCGGTTCCGGTAAGGGTCACCGTATAGGTGCCCGCGGCCTTCGGGGAACTGCTGGACCATTTCGCAGTATAATCCAGCCCCTCCTTCAGGGTGAGACCACCGACCGTCACGATGGCCGGCTTCTGCACTTTGCCGTTATATACATAACTGGTCCTGGACAGTTTCACACTTGCACCGGCCAGGTCCATGCCGCCGGCCTTCAGAAGCTCGATCCGGCTCTCCAGCTCCCGGAGCTCCTTTTCATTCACCAAAGTCTTGGCGGGAGCACTCAGGGCATCATACTTCGCTCTGACTTCGCCGATGGCAGCCTCATTCTCCAGGGTCACATCCTCCACCACCGGGATCTCCCCGATCATTTCTGTTACTTCTGCTGCTTTCAGCTGGTCCTGTACGGACACATTGCCGCCCTTGGTGGGATCTGTGACCGAAGACAGAGCATAGCCGTAGACCGGGATGTCTTCCGCCTTGCCATTGACATAGTGTTTCATGCCGGAGGGCCATCTCGCCATCTTGAAGGAGAAGTTATAATCGTCTCCTCTCATGCTTGCAGGCATATCCTTCACTTTCAGACCGTTGACTTCACAGGAGATCCCCTGCTCCTTGGTCTGTGTCGTGGTGATACTTTCACCTGTCATGTACTGCAGAGAGGTGGTCAGTCCCACATACAGGGATGCCGGTCCTACATTGGGTCCCATAGCGATGGTGGCGTCATAGGTAAATCCATGTGACATGCTCTCTGTCACGCCGATTGATGTGTCTTTCGTCTTGCCCCAGGATACGGACTCTGAATTATGTCCCAGCCGCAAAGGCTTGTCCTGGAGGATCTTATATCTGCTGTCCGTCTTAAACTTGCTGTTGGTCCATTTAATGTACTTGTCCGGGTCACCTTCATGTCCCAGCCACTGGTTGTTCAGAAGATCCAGCTTGTGATAATCCTTCATGTAATCCTTTGTGGCTGAAGCATGGAAGTCCTTCAGATACTTGGAATCCGTTAACGTCTTGTTATAGTAGGTGGCAAAGGCATTGTACTTATTGATTCCCATAGTCACCAGATCGGGCTCGCAGGGCACCGTGACCACGGCATGATCCCCGCTCCAGCTGCCGTCCTGCGACTGAAGCTCATAATAGTAGCTCACCACCGGTTTTCTTTGTACCAGGACGATGTCCTCTTCCTTGGCCTTCCAGCCCAGGGTCACCGTCTCCCCATGGCCCTCGGTAAATTCCTTGGACCAGTCCAGTGCATAGCCCGCCGTCATCTCCATCTGCATCGCGGGGCTCTCCATGCCTGCAACCACGCCGACGCCGTAGGATATGCTGTCAGAAGTGGTCTTGTCATAGGAGAAGATATCGGATATTTCATAGGCTGTCTCCGATGTATCGGTAAGATAGTCCTTCACCGCCTCGAAATACGGCGGTGCCTGAAGGACGCAGAGCACTTCCGGATCGGAATAGATCAGTGCCTTTTCCTTATATCTCGCCAGAACGCCGTCATTATCATTGTCCGCTGCCACGACGATGCAGTTCAGCCCCTGATGCTCGCTGATATAGCCGGAGGCATTGTCCTTGCCTCTCCCCGGCCAGGCGTAATCGTCGTTCATCTTATCTTTGGAAGTGGAATAGTACTTCCCGGCCTGCCCGGTAGTGCCATTGAAGCTTGTACCGCCGACAACACCTCTCAGATAATCGTAGCTCCGCTTACTCTGGGTTTTGCAGCTTGCTGTGAATATGATCTGCTCATATCCTTTGCTGTTCCCGTCGAAATTGCCTGCTGCCGTAGACTGGACGAACATGTTCGTGGAAGCCTTACTGGAGAGGTTGTCCCCGTCGTTTGCGAAGTAAGCCGGGGTATGAACTGCATCCAGCTTGTTATTCTTTCCGTCATATTTATACAGTGTTCCACTGATGAACACCAGCTCTGCATTTCCGGGGCCGTTGATGGCTGCGCACTGGACCGCCATCTTGTTCCAGATGGCGTCACCGGGATAGAATCCGGACTTGGTCCAGGCATTGGTGCCCAGTTTTCCCGCATACTCTCGGATCGGTTTATTACTTTCATCCAGCCCTATGATACATGCATACAGGTTGTTCGCATCGATGTCATCATGGATCCTCTCTGAGGTCTTCTCTGACTTCTTCTTCATCGGGCAGTAGATGCCGGCGGCAACGATCTCATCCTGACCATCGTTGTCCACGTCCCCGACGCTCATGCCCGGGGAGATCATGGAATCCCACCACCAGCCTTCATCCCAGGACCAGGCTTCGCACCGAAAGCTTTCCGTTCTTGTAAGTTTGTCTTCTCCAATACGGCCGCAGGAAACCTTCACCAGAGGACGGTAAGTTTCCAGCGTCCGATCCTTATCATTCGTATTCCCTATATATGTAAGCGCAATCAGATCATCCAGGCCATCACCGTTGACATCTCCGGTATCCAGCTCGCATGCCATCTGTGTTTTGGCCGTACCGCCCCCATGAAGTGACGTACATTTGTCATGAGAGAGAGCCTCCCCGTCATAATATTTTCCATGGAACTGGAGCTTGAATCCCGACGTGCACTCCAGTTCGTAGAGGTTGTAGCCGTCAAATCCATCGTCACAGGCACAATACGCCACCAGCGTGTCTTTGCCGTCCCCATCATAGTCGCCGGCAGTGATGGAGAGAAAATGGACCGCTTCATATTCCGTGATATGTTCCTCCTCCATCCAGGTGCAGACTCTGCTGAGTTTGAATTCCGACGTCCATTTCCGGTTTCTCGTGTCATAGGCCCAGAGATAGCAGGATATCTCGCTGCTGGAGCCATACACCCCGATGAATGCGATGTGATCATCTCTTCCGGTCCCATTGGGGTCGAAGGATGTCGCCTGGACGAAGTACGCCTTCTTCAGCTTATCCGGCGGCGCCTTCATGGCGCTGGTTTTGGTCCCGCTGAGCACATCATCGGTGGACGCGGTTTTCAATTTGTCATAGAACGTTCCGATGTCCCCGGAGCTCTCAGGGCTTGTCTGATAGAACAAAGCCTCGGCTTGCCGGTTCATGAAGAACGGCACGTCTTTCCCATAGCCATAGGGCTCGAAGCTCTCATCCTTGTAGGTGTCCGGCTCCTCTACACTCATGACCTGGTCATAGGCCGACTTTCCCGAATCGGCCGCATAGCTTTCCAATCCCCAACCAGAACTCGGGGTCAGTGTTGCCGTCATCAACACTGCCGCCAGTATGGCTATGATCCGAATTCCCTTTTTCCTTCTCATTTCTTCTCCTCCTCGCTGACAAGATCCTATTTTCGGTATCTCAGGATCGCAGCGGTGACGATCACGCCCGCAAAGAAGGCCAGCACGGCAGCCAGAACATAGCCCCCGACGCCATCACTCAGCAAAGATGCACCCTGCAGACCTTCTTCCATAGGGATGTGCAGCACATCGGTCATTCCGACCACGCAGGTCACCAGCATTATCAGGAGTCCCGTACAAAGTCCTCCCAACCCTGCGATCCTGAATTTTTCTTCCTTCTTTCGAATCTCACACGCTCTCTTGTGAAGATGGTGGATTCTCTCCTCCTGTGTCTTCATTGTCAATCGCTCCCTTCTGTTAAGTAAGATACATAAATCAGAAAATCTCCCCACCAAAAAATAAAAAAAGTCCCGGTTTCCCGGGACGATCATTCTGTAGCTTGTAAGTCAGGCTTTGTGCCGGTATGGCGGAGAGCCAGGAACAGGACCACTGTCCCCAGAGGTATGAAATACCCGATCAAAGCCGCCGCGCCTGTCTGGGAAACCAGGATGTTATAGATGCCGTGATACACCATAGCCCCGGACAAAAGGCCGATGGTGCCGACGCTTCGGATCCAGAGCCTGTCCCACAAAAACACTATGCCAAAGGCCACCACTGCGCCGCAGATCACATGCATGGCTCCGGTACCAAATCCCCTGATCAGAAGAAACTGAATGTCATCCGCGCCGCTCTGGGTGAGGATGCAGGCGTTCTCAAAGGTAGCAAACCCCACCGAAACCATGAGCACCTCATCAAAGAGATTCTTCCGGTCCGGTTCGAAAACAAGAAGATAAAACAGCACCGGAAGGAATTTCATTACTTCCTCTACCAGAGGTGAGATCTCCAGAGAAGCTGTCAGCATATTCGCGCCGTATACTGCAGCAAGGAAGGTGCTGATATAGGACGAGAGCAGGCAGACTGTCATCCCGCAGAGCAGAAAGATCGTCAGCCTCCGTCCCCTCCCATGAAGGCAGAAGACGGTGATGAGAAGGGGTGCCATCAGACAGACGTAGATGTTTTCAATGTAATTCATCCGCCACCGCCTTTCTCACTGCAAAAATAATCAGAAGGAGATCTGCCGTCAGAAGAAGGTCACACCAGAAATACGGGCCGGTCAGGGTAACTCCGTCCCAGACGCAGGATGCGGTCCAAAGGCAATACTCCAATAAACAGAATCCCAGGGTGAAAATGCAGACAAGCCGTCCCCCGCTGCGTGCAGGCTGCTTCAGGACTCCTTCCAGAGAGCCGCAGATCAGAATCCCCATCAGCACAGCGGTGATACTGTTGTTTACATAGGCTCCGTACTGCATATAGTAGAGGCACATGGCCCCGGTAAACAGGAATACCGGCCAGAACCTTCGAAGCCCCAGCTTCCCTTCTTTTCCTTTCACCTCAACCAGAAGTAAGCTCAGGAAAATATATGAAGCCCACCAGCTCACATATGGGATGCCGGAGTACACGGGTGAATGGGAATAGAATATGATATAAAGAAACCAGTACAAAATTCCCATGAAAAACACACCAGAAAACAGGGCCGCAAGGGTCCACTCTTTCCGGTGATACCGGGCAGCACCGTATGCTGCGGTCATGGTGCACAGTCCTGTCACGAAGAGCTGGAGTGCATTGTCGATGGTTTCAATCATAGGAGATCCTCCGGTCCCTTTTCCTCCGGATCCTCGTCCTGCTTCTGCCACTTTCGGAGACGGTAGCAGAATACTGTGAACGAGACCCCCAGCAGAAATGCCAGAAGTCCGATTACGATATATCCAAGCACAGGACTCCCTGCGAAGAGACTGGCTTTCAGGTTGACATCTTCCACCGGAATGCCTGCGCCGGAGATCCGCGGCATGAAGAATGCTAAAGCGACCACTGCAGCCAAAGCACCGGCGGCACTGAGGATCCGGGCCACTTGTACTTTTCGGGCACGGTCTTCTTTTTCTATTTCTTTCGCCCTGCGATGCATGGCTTTGATCCGTTCATCATCGGTTCGCATCCGTTACCCCTTCCTTCGCAAGTTCTTCGCGTACTTTCTTCTTTCCTCTGGTTAGAAGATGGTCGATCCTCTTCACATTGACACGCATGATTGCTGCCGCTTCCTTGTAGCTGAGCCCTTCGAAATAAAACAGCCAGAGAGCCTCCCTCAGCTCCGGCTCGATCCTCTCCAGGCAAATGTGGAGGATCCTGCGCTGCTCATTCCCAGTGATCAGATCCTCCACCAGCTCACTTCCTTCGATATCCGCATCGTATTCCTCAAAGGAAAACTGCAGGGATCTGCTATTACGGCTGCTGAGCCGGAAGGCCAGATTGCGGCCGGTCCGATAGAGATAGGCCTTGAAATTATTCTCCCGGATCCTTGGCCTCTTCGCCATGATCCGGGCAAAAGCCTCGATCATCATATCCTCAGCATCCTGCCAGTTGTGAAGATACCCATACAAATAGACCGTCAGGCAGTCGCCGTAACGGATCATCAGTTGATCGTATGCAGTTGTATCCCCGGCAAGGAATTGTTCATACAATACCCCGTCCACCGGTTTTGCTGTTCTTTCCATCAGAGGGTACCTTCTCACGCGTGAATAGTTTCCGATACTAGCCCCACATATCTGTAACTATATTGTACCATTATACTGACGAAAAAGCGAG
>CAMOGZ010000101.1 GCA_946614405.1 uncultured Eubacterium sp.
CTCGGCGAACATGGTCTGGCGGAACAGGGTGGTACGGAATGCTTCTATATACATATTAAGGATATACTTGTGCATCTCCGGATCCGTCTCTGTGTTCAGCAGATGACGCATCAGCAGAGACTCATTCACCGTGGAGGCAACTTCTGCGGTGAAGATGGAATGATCACCGTAGCAGAAGGGCTGGGTCTTCCGTGTGTAATAGGAGTTCATGGAATGACCCATCTCATGGACCAGGGTGAACACGTCTTCCAGACGGCCGTCATAGTTCATGAGCACGAAGGGGGCGCTGTCATAGGAGCCGAAGCTGTAGGCTCCGCTGGTTTTCCCTTCATTCTCATAAATGTCGATCCATCGCTCGTCGATGCCCTTACGGAACTGGGAGAGGTATTCCTCGCCAAGAGGAGCCAGGCCTTCCATAGCGATATCCACCGCCTCAGTGAAGGGGATCTCCTTCTCCGGCATCTCCACCATGGGAACATACACATCGTACATCTTCAGTTCGTCCACGCCCAGGATCTTCTTCCGCAGGGCGATATACTCGTGCATGACGGGTAATGCCTTGTGGACGGATTCCACCAGATTGTCATAGACGGATTCCGGGATCATTCCGCCGGACAGTGCCTGCTGCCGGGAGGACTCATATTTCCGGATACGGCTGGTCACCGCGTCGGTCTTGACATTGAAGCTGTAGTTGGTGGCGATGGTATTGATCAGGTTCTTGTATGCCTCATAGCAGTGGGTGAAAGCCTCTTCACGGACCCGGCGGTCATGGGACCGCATGAAATTGATATAATTTCCGTGGGTCAGGGTCACTTCATCGCCGTCCTCATCGGTGATCTTCCCGAACTTCATGTCTGCGTTATTCAGCATGGTGAAGACCTGGTGAGAGCAGCCCAGGACCTCGCTGTACTGGGCGATGAGATTCTCTTCCTCCATGCTCAGGACATGTTCCTTCTTCCGCAGAAGATCCCGCAGCATATGATCATATACGCCCAGGCGGGGTTCCTCCGCAAGGAAGGAGAGGATCTGCTCCTCCGGCAATGATGTGAGCTCCGGGCTCACAAAGCTGGTGAGGGCGGAGATCTTGGCAATGGTGCTGATGGCCTTGTCCATCATGGCCTGCTGCGCTGACTCCCGGTTGTCTTCGTCCAGCTTCATCCGGGCATAGACATAGGCCCGCTCCAGCTTGATCTCCATCGCATCGCTGGCTTCCAGTGCATCCGCCAGGGCCCCGGCAGAGTCCCCCAGGTGTCCCTGGTATTTCACAAAGTCTTCCGCCATGGCAAGGGAAGCCTCGATATCACTGTTCCAGTCTTCTTCATTTCTATACATGGATTCGATATTCCATTTAAACTCTGAGGGAATCTCAGAGCGTGTTTTTAATTTTTTGTTTCCCATCTTGACCTCCTGTTGTATAATGAATATATTATAGCATAGTTTAGGGAGGAAATACAGATGGACAACCGGCCGATTGGCTTTTTTGATTCCGGCATAGGCGGCCTGACCAGCATTCCATATATGATGAGGCACCTGCCCAACGAACGGATTATTTTTTTTGGAGATACAGCGAGGACCCCGTACGGTTCCAAGTCTCAGGATACGATCCGTCAGTTTGCCATGCAGATCGGCGAGTTTATGGCTAAGAAGAATGTGAAGATGATGGTGATCGCATGCAATACCATCAGCGCGACCTGTATCGATGATCTCAGACGTCAGTTTCCTGAGATCCCTGTGATCGGGGTGATCTCACCCACGGCGAGAGTGGTGGCGAAGAAGTGCAATGCTCTGGACCACATCGGGATCCTGGCCACCCGGGCCACCGTCAGAAGCGGCGCCTATATTGAGATGATCAAGGGGAAGAACCCCATCCTCAAGCATCTGTACTCCAAGGCATGTCCGGCCTTTGTGCCTCTCATCGAAGAGGGGATCATAGACAATGACATCATGGACCTGACCATCAAGTACTATCTGGACGATTTTATGCGGGAGAATGAGATCAATACTCTGGTCCTGGGATGTACCCATTATCCTCTGATCGGAGAGAACATCCGCAGACTCTACCCGGACGTCCGCATCATCAGTTCCTCCAAGGAAGTGGTGACGGCGGTCCAGCTGGAGCTTGATGACCGGCAGATGCTGGCGGGACCCAACGACGGTGAGAATATATTCTACGCCAGTGACCTTTCCGAGAATTTCGTGAACATGATCCAGAGGATCCTGGGCCGTGATCAGGAGGAGCTGAACATCCGTTTTAAGAATCTGGACCTGTAGGAGTGATTTATGACAAGAGATGAATTGTATCGTGTACTGGACATTGATACAACAGAAGATTTTCAGTACTTTGAAAATATGGCGGAACTGATGGAGCATGAGAATGAGATCGGAAACGATCTCATTTACGGTCTCCTGCAGGATCTTTCCATGGAAACGTTCCTGGAACTGATGGAACATTACTTTGAAGATATCCAGGGCTGGGTCCCGGAAGGGGAGACGGATTTCTACATGATGATGGAGAACATCCGCAGGAGCCTTTCGGGAATGACCCGCAGCATCCTGAAGAGCATGGGCAACGGCGACATCCAGGAAGTGGACGATACCATGGTGAAGCTGGCGGATGAGATCTGCCGCTTCCGGGAGTGGTACAGTCTGGAGAAGAACGTGGAGTGTACCCATGATGATACCGGAGACATCCGGGTCCTGCCGGTGCGGGATGCACTTACCCTGAACCGGGAGGAGAAGCTGGGAGGAGAATCCTGGCGCTTCGACTTCAGCCAGGCCATGGAGTATGAACTGGAGGACTACATCATGAGTTTCGCGGACCTGGCAGAACTGGAGCAATAAATGGAGAAGAAATACATAACAGAATATCCGGATTTCGACCGGTTTGCCTTTCCGGAGGGGATCTGCCGGGTCACGGGAGGCCTTGGAGGAGAGAGTTTTCTGATCTTCGGAAGTGAGAAGACCGCCCTCTATGATACAGGAATGGCCTGGTGTCACAAGCCTCTGACGGAACATATCCGGCAGGAGCTTTCCAAGAGGGGGAGAACGGAACTGGACTACATTCTTTTGTCCCATTCCCATTACGATCATATGGGGGCGCTCCCTTATCTTATCGATGAGTGGCCGGAGGTGCAGGTCTGTGCTTCGGCCAAGGCCCGCAGGGTATTTGCCAGTGAAGGTGCCGCCCGCACTATGAAGCGACTGGGGGAGGAAGCCCGGGATCAGTTTCAGGAGAGTCAGGAAGAGATCCGCACCGACGGACTGAGAGTGGATATCGTACTGGAAGACGGATCCCAGGTCTGTCTCGGAGACAGGACCTTCCGGGTCCTGGAGACCAAGGGGCATACGGACTGCACGCTGTCCTACATTCTGGAGCCGGACAGCATTCTTTTTGCCTCGGAAAGCACCGGACAGTTCCGGGGACCGGGGGTCATGCATACCGCCATCCTGAAAAGCTACGAGGATGCCTTCCATTCTGTGGAGGTATGCAGAGCCTGCGGAGCCAGGCACATTCTGGCGCCCCATTACGGGATGATCCCCGATGAGGAGGTGCCGAATTATTTTGACCTCTTTCTGGATACCGCCAGAGCGGAGATCGACTTCGTCTGCAGCTGCTTCCGGAAAGGAATGGATGAGAAGCAAACGCTGGAGGCCTTCATTGACAAGTATTGGTTCGAGGACCGTGGGAAATATCATCCCAAGGCAGCATTTATCGAGAATGCCGGCCACACGATCCATCTGATACGGAAGACCTTCTATGAAAAGGAGAATATATTATGATCGTAACGAAGAAGCTGGCCAATGGGATCCGCATGGTCCTGGAGCCCATGCCGCAGGTACAGTCCATCGCAATGGGAATCTGGTGCGGTACCGGCGCAGTGGATGAAAATGAAAAGAACGCAGGAGTCTCCCATTTCGTGGAGCATATGATGTTCAAGGGAACGGAGAAACGGAATGCCCGTCAGATCGCGGCGGACATCGACCGTATCGGCGGACAGATGAACGCCTTTACGGGAAAGGAAGCAACCTGTTATTACGTCAAATGCGTTTCAGATAATTATAAGAAGGCTGCAGATGTTCTGGTGGACATGGTGGAGAATTCTCTTTTTGAAAAGAAAGAGATGGACCGGGAACGTCAGGTGATCTGTGAGGAGATCAAGATGACTAAGGATTCCCCGGATGACCTGTGCCATGACACCTTCATCACTCAGATCTACCGGGGAAACAGCATGGGCAATTCCATTCTGGGAACACCCACCAGCCTGAAGCGAGTGACCCACAACGTGATGAAACAGTATGTGGAAGATCACTATGTCCGGGACAATATCGTGGTTTCTGTAGCCGGGAAGTTCGATGTGGACGATGTCTGCGACTATTTCTCTCAGCAGTTTGGAACGCTGAAGCAGTCCAAGGGGGAGCGGGTCCTGAAGAAGAAGGACTACGAGCCCTCCTGCCGGGTCATCACCAGGGATATTCAACAAAGCCATGTCTGCATGGGAACCAAAGCCATCTCTTTGGTGGATGACCGCTTCTACGGATTCCAGATCCTGAACAATATTCTCGGTGGAAGCATGAGCTCACGGCTCTTCCAGAACATCCGGGAGCAGAAGGGCCTGGCTTACTCCGTCTATTCCATGACGGGAGCATCCAGCAGGGACGGCTACTTCGAGATCTATGCAGGAGTCAGTCATGATAAGATCCGCGCCGCCATCGAGGGGATCCGTGAGGAACTTGAAAAGCTGGCAGCAGAGCCGGTGACACAGGATGAACTGGACTCTTCTCGTGAGCAGATGCTGTCCGGCTATGTCTTCAGCCAGGAAAGCACCTCCACCAGAATGGTGGTAAACGGCAAGAATTATCTGCTTCTGGACCGGGTATTCACTCCGGAGGAAGTAATGGAAGGGTATCATGGCGTGACCATCGACCAGATCGATGAGATCAAGGGGCTGATCACGGATTTCAGTCAGTATACGGCTGCGGTGGTCTCCGGCAAACGCTGCGATCTCCGCTCCATGATGAAATAGATGAGAGGCTGTATGGAAAAGAACATTCGGATCCGTTATCATAATAAGCAGCTTGAGAAGCTGGAATATATCGACGGGAAAAGCGACTGGATCGATCTGAGGGCGGCGGAGAACGTGTCCCTTGCGAAGGGAGAGTTTCACCTTCTGGACCTGGGGATCTCCATGGAGCTTCCGGAAGGGTATGAGATGATCATCGCCCCCAGAAGCTCGACCTTCAGGAATTTCGGGATCATCCAGGTGAACAGCATCGGCATTGTGGATGAGAGTTACTGTGGGGACGATGACGTCATCCGGATGCCGGTCCTGGCTGTCCGGGATACGGAGATCCATGTCAATGACCGGGTAGCCCAGTTCCGGATCCTGGAGCATCAGCCTTCCATCCGTTTTACGGAGGTGGATCATCTGGGAAATCCGGACCGCGGTGGATTCGGTTCCACCGGAATCAAATAGAGGGGAACAGAGATAATCAATGATAAAACGACAAGAACTGGAACAAAAAGAACTCAGAGAACTGTCACCACGTGCCAGTAAGGCTTTGTACACCAAGGGGAGAGCCCGGGACGACGGGAAATGCCCCTTTCGCACGGAGTTTCAGCGGGACCGGGACAGGATCCTTCATTCCAAGGCGTTCCGGAGACTTATGCATAAGACCCAGGTGTTCCTGTCGCCGGAGGGGGATCATTACCGAACCCGGCTGACTCACACCCTGGAGGTCACCCAGGTGGCCCGGACCATTGCCAGGTCTCTGGAGCTGAACGAGGACCTGACAGAGGCCATCGCTCTGGGACATGACCTGGGGCATACGCCCTTCGGCCACAACGGAGAGATGATCCTGAACGAGATCTACCCCGGGGGGTTCCGCCACAACGAACAAAGCCTCAGGGTGGTGGATGTCCTGGAATATCACAACGGCGAGCGGGGCATGAACCTGCCCTATGAGGTGCGGG
>CAMOGZ010000102.1 GCA_946614405.1 uncultured Eubacterium sp.
CACCGACTCCAGATCATCATAGAGCCAGCCAACGGAAGAGACTCTCATGGCAGAACCGTTGCCCCAGCTGTGATAGGGTTCGGTCCCCGCCTGAAGCCAGCCGAAGAACCTTCCGCCGTACCCCGCATCGGGATACCGCAGTCCCCATTTTTTCAGAGACCGCACCAGCGTAGTGCGGTATGCCTCTTCATCCGCAAAGGGCGTTCCCGCCTCCAGCAGATCCATCAGGGCCTCCGCCACGGCAACCGTCATGACGGAATCATCCGTAAACCGGCTGCCCGGCGCAAACAGAGTAAAGGACTTGTCCTTGGTATTATGCCACTCGTAAGGGCTTCCGATCATATCTCCTATAATTGCTCCATACATGTTATCACCTCCTCGATGATCACAGTATATCCTACATTATCATTTCAGTGGTCGCATCCCGGGCGACATTTACCCGTTGATCTGAAGATGCTGCAGCTGGTCCACCAGCCGGTCCCGGATGGTCTGCACCTTCCAGATGGCTGCCGCAAGCTGCCTGCGGGCATCGGCGATCTTGCTCTGCACATACCAGTCCACAAAGAGACCGTCAAATAGAAAATCCGCAAAAGTGACGAACTCACCCACATCGATATTCAGCTCCACCACCTGATCCACATCCTGCAGTTCCTTCTGAAACCGTTGCAGCGCAAACTTGGCCTGATCCATATCCCGCTGGGCCTCGTTCATCCGGTTGTGCTTCATCAGTGTCGTCAGAAGCTCCCCGCCGAACATATCCAGCATGCCCCAGGTCCTGGCTTTTCCCAGTCGCTCATCCGCCTGGCGCAGATACACCAGCGCCTCATCGGCCGCATTGATGGCCTCCTGCAATTCTTTCCTGTAATCCATCATCGCAACTCCTCTCCTTATGTGATGATCTCCACATGACTTCCGCCGGTCTGCTCCTTGGTCACCACGATCTGTCTGTCGATCCGCTCCTTCAGCTCCGCCACATGGGAAATGATCCCCACAAGACGGTTGCTTTCGGTGAGATCCGACAAGGCTCGCATGGCCTGCTGCAAAGATTCTTCATCCAGTGAACCGAATCCTTCGTCCACGAACATGGTATCCAGCTGAATGCCTCCCGCCGAGGACTGCACTTCATCTGACAGTCCCAGCGCCAGTGCAAGGGACGCCTTGAAGGACTCTCCGCCGGACAGTGTGCTCACCGGCCTTCTGCTTCCATTATAGTGGTCGATGACATCCAGTTCAAGCCCGCTCTGGCTCCGGTTATTGATGGCGGTCTCCTGTCGCGCCAGCTCATACTGATTTCCGGTCATCACCAGAAGCCTGCGGTTGGCCCTTTGGATGATCCGGTCGAAGTAAGTCATCTGAACAAAGGTCTCCAGCATGATCTTCTCTTTGCCGCTGACCTGTCCATTGGCTGTGGCCGCCAGGGCATGCACCCATCTATATTTCTCTTCTGTCTCACGATATTTCTCAGCCACCCGGGCGATGTTCCCGCGGATCTCCTCATTGGCAGTGTATGCCGATGAAATGCTTTTCTCTTTATCAAGCAGATTCTTTTTCTGCTCTTCCAGCTCCAGCAGTTTCCGGCTCTCATCCTCTTCATTCAGGGAAATGGGATCCACAAGCTGCTTCTGTGCCTCTGCGATCATCCCCTCCAGCGCCGCATCTCTGGATACGGCACCATCGTATGCCGTCTTCGTATCGTTGATGGCCTGCTCCAGTTCCTCTTTCTTCTGTGTCAGCTCCAGGATCCTTCCCTGGGCCAGCTTGCGGCTATCAAATTCCAGTTTTTCAGAGAGCTCCCGGATCCGTTCTTCTGCAGCCTTCTTCTGGCTCTCAAGAGATGCGATCTCCTTTTCTGCATCCTGGGCACTCTGCTCTGCGCTCTTCTCCTTCTTCTCTGCTTCCGGGATGAGCTTTTCCAGTTCCTTGCTGCGGTCCAGTTTCGCCTGTGCCGCCTGCTTCTTCTCCTTCAGCTCCTTCCGGGCTTCCTTATGATCTGCAAGCATCTCTGCAAGCTGAGATGCCCACTTTTCCTCATTGGGATCCATGGCAAGGTCCTCTGCCATCTTGCCGATCTGACTGTTCTTCTCATCCAGCTTCACCCGTGCCTCTCCTACAGACTTGCTTGCCTTATCCAGGGCATCACGGGCGTTCTCGCTGACTTTCTTCATCTTATCGAGTGTCTGGCGGTCCGGTGCATTTTCCGCTTTAGAGGCGGGATTTGGGTGCTCCAGCGATCCGCACACCGGACAGGGCTTCCCATCCTCAAGCTGCTCCGCCAGGATCCCGGCCTGCTCATCCAGATATGCCCGGAAAGCCTTATCATAGCTCCCCGTTGCACTCTTTTCCTCGGTCCTCTTTGCCAGGTATTCTTCCTCGGCAGCCTTTAGCTCTTCCTTCAGAGAATCCCTCTTTGAGAGGGCTGCATCCATGTCATCCAGCGATTTCTTCCGGAGTTTCATTTTCTCTTCTTCTCCATCCAGCAGCGCCAGGTCCGCCTGGGCTGAACCCAGTTCCTTCTGCTCCTTCAGGAGATCCTCCCGCTCTGTTCTCAGGCGTTCTGCTTCCTTCCGGCTGTCTTCAAGTCCCGTCCGCTGAGTGTCGATATCCCCAGACAGCTCTGCTGCCCTCTTTCTCTTCTGCTCCCGATCGTCATACTCTGGAAGTTCCGCATTCAGGGCGCCAATGATCTGTCCCAGGCGGCTGATCTCCGGCTTCTCCTTCTCGGCCGCCTCCAGGGCCTTGCGGCACTCCTCCAGCACCGGCTTCAGGGCCTGCTGCTCATCTTGATTCGCTTTCAGGGACTCTTCCTGTTCCTTCTGCTTCCGGTACAAAGCCAATCGTGTGGAACACTCTGTCATGGTTTCCTCGATCCCTGCAGTGTCCTCCTTCAGCTTCCGCTCCTTCTCCTGTCCCTGTTCGATCAGCTTGTCCAGGATATCCAGCACTTCATCGGTGGGCATTTCTCCTGCCTTCGCCTTCGCCACCTGCACAGACAGAGGGTCCTCTTCCTCGCAGCGGATCCCGTCGATGTACTGATCTCTGCTGATGGATGCATTCTGGATGGCCCTGTACAGCTCAGCTGACCGGTCCTTCAGTTCATCCTGTAATTTCTTGTAATTCCCCGTATGAAAGATATGGCTGAAGATTTTCTTTCGTTCATCGGTGTCTGCCAGCAGCAGTTTCTGAAAGTCACCCTGAGCGATCATGACGATCCGGGAGAACTGGCTGCGGTCGATCCCCAAAAGATCCTTGATCGCCTGGTTGACCTCTCTCACCTTGGTCACACATCTTCCGTCCGGAAGGGTCACCTGGGCATCTGCGGCCTGCTTCGTCATGCCGGTTCCCTTCGCCTTGGGTCTCATATACTCCGGGTTTCGTCTCACGCAGTACTCTGCCCCGGCGTAGTCAAATGTCAGCTCCACGTAAGTCTCTGTCCCCGGCTCTGCATACTTGGAACGGAACTGCGACGTGCTCCTGTTCTCACCGCTTGCCTCTCCGAACAAAGCAAAGGTAATGGCGTCGAAGATCGTGGTCTTCCCTGCTCCGGTATCTCCGGTGATGAGGTACAGCCCCTGCTTCCCCAGTTTATCAAAGTCCACCTGCACTGTTCCCGCATAGGGCCCGAAGGCAGACATGGTCAGTTGTTTCGGTCTCATGCTTCCTCCTCCCAAATCTTCTCGATCAGCTCACGGATCAGTTCCTCCTGCTCCGGAATCATCGGCGCATTATTCTGCTGTTCATACAGCTCTCCCACCAGCTCCAGCGGGCTCTTCTCCTCGATGTTCTCTACGCCGGTGACGGCGGCAGTACTTCTGGTCCTGGCATTGTCATAGTCCAGCTTCATCAGATAGGGATAGAACATCCTGAGCTTGGCTGCCGCATCCGGAACATCCTCTTCATCTGTGAGAGTCACATGCAGATAGTCTTTGTTCAGGGAAGTGTTCTCCCAGAAGGACCGGGCTGTCACTTCCTCGTAGCTTCCCCGGATCTCCCGCATATCCCGGTAGGGCTGCAGGGGTACTGTATGAATGCTCAAATCGCCCTTCTCCCTCAGTTCCACCACTGTCACAGACTTCTTATGGCCTGCCTCGGAAAAGGAATATTTCAGCGGCGTGCCGCAGTAGCGGATCCGCTCTCCCCCGGCATTCTGAGGTCCGTGGATATGACCCAGGGCAACATAATCGAACCCGTCGAATACCGACGCGTCCACATTATCCGTTCCGCCCACGGAGATCTCCTCGGACTCTGAGCGTTCCGCCCCCGTGACGAACTGATGAGTAATCAGCACGTTTCTCTTAGTCGTATCCAGTCCTATGGCATTGATGGCCACGGCCATGGCATCGGTATAGGATGTGATCTCCTCCTCCGGAAAGAACCGGCGCACGTGGGCCGGCTTCAGGAATGGCAGCATCCAGATCGCCAGAGTCCCGTGCTCATCCGCAAGTTCGAAGGGCGTCACGGTCCCGTCATACACCGGCGACAGGTGGATCCCGCTGACATCCATCAGACGGTTTCCGAAGGCCAGACGCTCCGGGGAGTCGTGGTTTCCGCTGATAACAAAGACCTGCTGATCCATGCCCGCCAGGGCCGTCAGAAAATCATCGAACAGCTCCACCGCCTCTGCAGGGGGCACAGACTTGTCATAGATATCTCCTGCCAGGATCACCCCGTCCGGCTGTTCGTCCGAAATGATCTGCAGGATCTCTTTCAATATATATTTCTGATCCTCCAGCATGGAGAAGCCGTTCACCCGCTTCCCAAGGTGAAGATCAGACAGATGGATCAGTCTCATGTTCTTTCCTCCTTGTATTCTAACAGCTGTTCTACATGGCAGTTCAGCACTTTTGCCAGTCGAAGCATATACGCTGCCTGCGCCTTGTTAATGTTCTTCTGTCTCTGTTCGTATTGCTGAATCGTACGAACGGGGATCTCCGCCGCCTCTGCGAGCTGCCTCTGACTCAGTCCCAGCCGCTTCCGGTAGTATTGCAGACGGCTCTGTCTGCACCGCTCCTCCAACAACATCTGCATATGATCTGTGAAGTGTCGAATATCCATCTCATGGTAAGGCATATACAGGGCTCGCACTTCCTCTATCGGTACGAACTCATCGATATCAGAGAACGTTCTCCCGGACTCCCACTGAAAATATGCAAGTGCCCATCCGGTCCAGTATTCTTCACTCCGCCCCGCAATTGCAGATCCATCTGCGGCAGCGACTTCTAAGCCTGTCTCTTCCAGTACGATCTGCGCAAGTTCAGCCCCCGAACGACCGGCTATAATGCTGCAGTCTCCATGCTGAAACCGCTGTGATACGGAAGATATCAAAAATAAATCATAGAAATCTCTCAGCCCCATGCCAAGAATGCAAACAGCATGTTCCAGCATCGATGCCAGGCATTTCTGTGCATTCACAGAATAGAGTTCACTATAGGCGTGGATCATCTGACTTCACCTCCCCGTTCAGAATGTTCAGGATGTAGATATCATCCGGCTGTCTCCGGTATCGCTCCCGGTCCAGATACTCTCTTCTGGCTTTCTGATCCCGCTGCATCCGAAGCGCATAATAGAACCCGTGGTCTGCGATCTCATAGGACACATAACGGATCTGCCGGAACGCCCTCTCACTCTTCAGTACGATCTGCTCTCCGAGCCTCCCAAGGTGCATGGCATTAGCAAGCTGCCGATAGGAGATCGTCCCGTTCAGAAAGTCCTGTGCAAAGGAAAAGTAACTATCATCGGCCCGGTACCCCTTGATGATATCAGCACTCTTATAATCCACCGCATACTGCGACAGAATA
>CAMOGZ010000103.1 GCA_946614405.1 uncultured Eubacterium sp.
CTGCTGCAGGACGAATACCTTGCAGCGGGACAGCAGCGCTCCGTTCACCTCGAAGGAGGGATTCTCCGTGGTGGCGCCGATGAGGATGATGCTGCCCTTCTCCACGAAGGGCAGGAAAGCGTCCTGCTGGGCTTTGTTAAAGCGGTGGATCTCATCCACGAAGACGATGGTCTTCTCCCCGTAGAACCGGTTCTGATCCGCCTGCTTCATGATCTCACGGATATCCTTGATCCCGCTGGTCACCGCCGAAAACTCGATGAAGGACGCCTTGGTCCGGTTGGCGATGATCTTGGCCAGAGTGGTCTTCCCCACTCCCGGCGGCCCCCAGAAGATCATGGAGGACACCTGATCCCCCTCGATGAGGCGGCGCAGAATCTTCCCTGGTCCCAGAAGATGCTTCTGACCGGCGAACTCGTCCAGGTCCTTCGGTCGCAGCCGGTCAGCCAGCGGCTGATTCACATTGCTCTGATTGAATAAAGATTGCTGTTCCATAATGTACTCCTAACAGAACAAGTATATCAAAAAAACTTAGGCGCGTAAACATCCCCTGCCTCTGATGCAGTTGCAAAGATACACAGAAAATTGTATAATAATATCAACATAGGAAAGGAGCCACTACAATGGAAAAGGAAAAAGAACAGTTATTTACCAACGATGTTATCTTAGCATGGCTTCAGTATTTCGCAGAGAATACACCCATCGATCTGGAACAGATCAAGATGATGGATGTCACCAAGAAGAATAAGAATCTGATCCCCACGGTGGAATCCCATAAGGCTGTACTGGCCTTCATGGAAGCCGGTGATACGGAGATCTTCTATCATATGTGGAATGCCGGACTGGGCGACTGCGAGGTCTGGTATAATGAAGGGTCAGATCCGGTAGGCCCCATCAAACATGATGATGTCCGGTTCATGATCGACCGCGGCATCAACGCTTCCGCCGGCATGCTGGTGGTAAATCCCAACGCCGTCAGCACCTACAAGAGCGGCCTGGGTGATCTCACCGTCCGCTCCAGCTCCAGCCAGGTAGGCGCAGAGCTGCGGAACATCATCCTCAGCAAGATGCACATCGACGCAGAAGACTGTGTCTGCGTAGTAGGAGGCGAGATCATCGCCATCGATGCTGCCTTCCAGGCCAACGAAGGCACCGTCATCGCCTGCGAGTACAACCACAAGCAGCGCCATGCCCTGGAGGACAACATCGACTACTTCGACCTCCGGAACGTGTTCATCATCGACCATGTTGACGCCGAGAACCTGGAGGGCAAGCCCATTCCGGACATCGCCTTCATCGTGGCATCCGCCAGCATGGATCAGGAGATCGACTGCCTGATGAAGCTGAACCCCCACATCAACCTGGTGGTCTACACACTGGACTTTGTAGAGGCCGGCAAACTCCGCGACCTCTTCGAGCGCCACGGCATCAAAGACGCAGAAGTGATCCAGGTCGCCGTATCGAGACTGGGCCCCAAGAACACCTTCGATGTGGAGCCCGCCCCGTGGATCGTCTCCGGGCGGAAAGAGAAAGAATAAACCGACGAAACACAGAGACTGCCGCACGCAATATGCAGCAGTCTCTGTTTATTAGTGTTTGGTCTCGTCTGGGATCATGTCATCCGCCGTATCCTCCAGCAGTTCCAGCAGCTGATCCAGCAGACTGTTGACCTGTACCAGGTCATCATGTCTTGCGTAATCTTCGTCAAGAAGCAGGCTCTCGATCTCCCGCCTTGCCCGGTAGGATTTCTCGCAGAGCTCCATGTAGATGGGGAAGTTATTGCTTTCGAAGGCTTCCTCGAAGGACTTCAGATCCGCCATGATCATGTCCACCACGGCATCTCCGTCCACCGGCGCGCCGATATAATAAGGCACCGGGGATACTCTCTCAAGATAGTTGTTTTCTTCTTCTTTCATATTATACACATACTGCACTTCGAAGTTGTCTCCCAGCACGAAGGTTGCGATGTTGACGTAAGCATTGAAGCTCTTGATGCGCACCGCGCCCTTCTGTCGCAGTATATTATTGACGATATCAACACTAAACCGATCGGTAAACATAGAACCCTCCTATTATGCAAACAGTCCGAAGCGGACAAGCAGGAATACATTGGCGATGGCAACGGTCACGATCATGACCGGCATGCCTACCTTGGCATACTGTCCGAAGGTGATGGGATATCCATTCTTTCCTGCGATGGTACAAAGTACTACGTTGGCGGATGCACCCAGCATGGTTCCGTTTCCGCCCAGACAGGCTCCCAGGGAAATCGCCCACCAGAGAGGTGTCACGTCCATGCCCTGTGCTGCCATAGCCTGGATCAGCGGGATCAGCGTAGCCACAAAGGGTATATTGTCCAGGATCGCCGAAAGGAATGCGGATGCCCATAACAATATTACCATAGTCAGGAGCACTTTGCCACCGGAGATGTTGATGATGGCATCTGCCAGCAGTTTGATCACGCCGGTCTGTACCATTCCGCCAACGACGATGAACAAACCGATGAAGAAGAGGATGGTGGTCCACTCCACGTCACGGACGACATCTTCGATATCCTGTCTGCCGATCAGCATCATGATGGTTCCTGCTGTCAGCGCAACGGTAGAACTCTCAATCCCCAGTTTTCCATGGACCATGAAGGCGATCACCACCAGTATGATCATCACGATACTGATGCGCATCAGCCTTCTGTCCTCGATGGCCTTGGTCTCATCCAGAGACATGACATCGTCGATGGCATCCTCATCCGCACCCAGGCGCTTCTTATAGATTATGCGAAAGCCCAGGATCACTACAGCAAGGCCGATGATACAGGCCACTCCCGTGTTCTCAATGAACTGCATGAATGTAAAGTGGGCCGCACTTCCGATCATGATATTCGGTGGGTCACCGATCATGGTCATGGTACCGCCGATATTGGAAGATACGATCTGCGCCATCAGGATCGGCACCGGGTTTACCTTCAACATCTTCGCCATGGTAATGGTCATGGGCCCCATCAGAAGTACCGTTGTCACGTTGTCCAGGAACGCGGAACAGATCGCCGTAATCACCATGAATGCCACAGTGATCCTCCAGGGGTCCCCGTGGGACAGCTTTGCCGCACAGATGGACACGTACTCAAACAGTCCCGAATGCCGGACCACGGCCACAAAGAGCATCATGCCCAGAAGCACTCCCAACGTGTTGAAATCCACATGGCTCACGGCATCATCAATGGTCAGGATCCCCGACAGCAGAAGGAGGACCACACCAGCCAAGGCTGCTACGGTACGATGCACCTTCTCAGTGACAATGGCCACAATAATAACGGCAAAAATAATAACAGAAATAATTTGCGGACTCAAATGAAAACCCCCTCCTTAAGTATTCGTCGGAAACAGGCCCGACAAATGAGAATTATAACACTTCCGTGAGGGGGTTTCAAGTATGAAATTTTAATAATAATCGGCGATTCTTACAGCAGGTTTTCCACGCAGGCAGAAACGTCTTCCATCTTGGCTGTGGGCTCGAAACGGGCGACTACATTGCCCTGACGATCCACGACGAATTTGGTGAAGTTCCACTTGATATCCGGGTTGTTCTTATAGTCCTTGTCGATCTTCTTCAGCAGTGCGCTCATGGCCAGGGCCTTGGGTCCTTTGCCAAAGCCTTCGAATCCCTTCTGACTCTTCAGATACTGGAACAGGGGCAGTGCGTTCTCGCCGTTCACGTCGGACTTCTTCATCTGCGGGAACATGGTGTTATAATGCAGGGTGCAGAAGTTAGCGATCTCCTCGTCGCTCTCCGGGGCCTGTCCGGCAAACTGATTGCAGGGAACATCGATGATCTCCAGTCCCTTCTCATGGAACTTCTCATACATTGCCTCGATGTCCTTGTACTGTGGGGTGAATCCGCATCCGGTGGCAGTGTTGACGATCAGGATCACCTTACCCTCATAGTTCTTCAGAGAAATATCTTCTCCCTGTATGTTCTTAACGGAATAATCATATACGCTCATGTTTGACCTCCTTACATATTATCTTTATTTGGTACAATTATATTTTATCAAACATAACTCAAATGTCAAGTAATTATCGAAAAATAGGCCGGCGGTTTTACCGCCGGCAAAAAAGAAACCGGCCGCATCCATCCAGATGCGGCCGGTTCCCGTGTTTCAAGTTGGGCTTGCCTATGTATGAGAGGGAGGCTGCCCATTGTCAGTTTGCATGTTGAAATTATTCAGCTGCGTTTGCCTTTTTACGTCTTCTCCAGGCTGCGAAGAGCAGTCCCTCGATGACGATCAGAGCAGCAGCCAGTCCGATGTCCGCATTGCGGAACAGCTTGGTCATTCTGTCGGTTGCTGTGGACGGGTCGCTTTCAACGCCGGTGTAGTATCCACTGTTCACAACGGTGTACAGAATGTTCTTGCAGGCCTGACGCATTGCGATGACGGCAGTAGCGTTCTGGTCTGTGAACTGGTTGGTTGCGGCAGAGCCGAATCCCAGCATCAGGTCGTTTCCGTTCCTGACGCCGTGGTCGGAGTACATGAATCCATAGGATCCATCGTAGTCAGTCTCAACCATTCCTACGAATCCCCACTCGTCACGGAGTACGGTATTCAGCAGGTCTGCGTTGGCGGTGCTCGGTTTGGTTCCGATGAAGTTGAAGGAAGACATCACTGCAAGCGGAGTTCCCTCATACTTCTTAACTGCCATCTCGAAGGGCTTCAGGTAGATCTCACGGATCGCCTGCTCGGAAGCGAAGGTCAGCAGGAAGCTGCAGCGGTTGGTCTCCTGATCGTTCAGAGCGAAGTGCTTGATGTACGGATAAACCAGGCTGTCCTTAGCTCCGTTGATCTCAGCGGCTGCCATGTATCCTGCCAGTACGCCGTCCTCAGAGTAATACTCGAAGTTACGTCCTGCGAATGCGCTTCTGTGGGTGTTCATAGCCGGGCCGTACCAACCATAGTTGTTGGCCTCAACGTACTCAGCGGACATGGTCTTACCGATTTCTTCCACCAGAGCCTTGTTCCAGGTCTGAGCCATTACGATCTCGCCCGGATAAGAGGTTCCGTATGCCATGGTCAGGAAGTTGTTCAGTCCTGCAGGGCCATCGCAGTCAGCGGTGGCGATCTTACCTACGGACGGAATTGCAGCAGTCTGCCATCCACCCAGGTTGATCAGCAGAGCCATATCTTCGAAGCTCATCTGATCCAGCAGCTGTTCCCATCTCTCGTCGTCATACTCTGCACCGACGAAGTCGAAGAGTTTCAGGCCGTTGTCAGCGCCCATGGTCGGCATCTGATCGTCCGGATTGTCATACTTGGTCGGATCGTACGCAGCGGTGGAAATGGCTTCGACCTCCTTGCGGACGTCCTTGCTCATCTTGTACTGCTCCTCGGTAGGTGCAGCAGTTGCTTCGTCATAGTTTGCGAAGTTGTCCTTTCTGGACAGCTGTGTGAAGTCACCCTTGGAGTAGTCATTGAATACGTTCTTCGCTGTGATCAGGTCTGTGGAACGCTTATTCTCGCCGTAGCTTACGTCTTTGTCAACCTTGAAGGACTTCTCATCTGCGATGGTATGAGAGTCATTTCTGACGGAAACCTTATACTCACCGGCTTCCAGGATGTATCCGCCGCCCTTGACCTTGATCTCATCAGAGTCATAAGCTGCGAACTCTTCCTTCGGAATGCTGAAGGAAACGGTGGCGGAGGCGCCCGGCTC
>CAMOGZ010000104.1 GCA_946614405.1 uncultured Eubacterium sp.
GCCAGGCTTCTGGCTCTCTTCACACTGCCGTGATCCGGTGATACCACCACCACGTCATCCAGATTCTTGTCTTTGAAATACTTGGCCAGGATCGGCATTCCCACCAGATGATCCACAGGAATATCGAAGTATCCCTGGATCTGGCTGGCATGCAGGTCCATGGTCAGAACGCGGTCTGCTCCCGCTGCTACCAGAAGATTGGCCACCAGCTTGGCTGTGATAGGATCTCTTGCCTTGGCCTTCCGGTCCTGACGGGCATAGCCGTAGTAAGGAATAACTGCATTGATCCGTCCGGCGGATGCTCTCTTGACGGCGTCGATCATGATCAGAAGCTCCATCAGATTGTCATTGACCGGATCGCATGTGGACTGGATGATGTAAACATCAACTCCGCGAACGCTTTCCCAAAGGTTCACAGAAATCTCTCCGTCGCTGAACTTGGTTACGGTTGCCTTTCCCAGTGGCTTACCCATGATCGATGTGATCTCTTCAGCCAGTTCCGGATGGGAATTGCCGGTGAACACCTTGTAATCTGAAAATGCGCCATTTCTCATTATTTGTCCCTCCATGTTCTCATTACGCTGTTCCTCATCATCAGGGCCGTTACTCCAGGATGAGCTTGCCGACCTTGAAAATATCTCCGGCGCCCATGGTGATCACCAGATCTCCCGATCCGGCGTTCGCCCGGACGAACGCAGCCATTTCTCCGAAGTCACTGATATAGTGTACTTCCTTATCTGGGTGTTTCTCGCGGATAGCCTCGGCCAGTTTATCAGAGGATATGTTATAGATGTCCTTCTCCCGGGCGGCATAGATATCCGCCAGAAGCAGCACGTCAGCCTGAGCAAAGGCGTCCGCGAACTCATCGAACAAAGCCAGCGTCCGCGTATAGGTGTGGGGCTGGAAGCAGCACCAGACCCTGTTATGCGGGATATTGTGAGCGGCCGAAAGAGTCGCCTTGATCTCCGTGGGATGGTGTGCGTAGTCATCGATGACCTTGACGCCGCCGGCTGTGGTGCCGATGACATCGAATCGTCTCTGTGTCCCCTTATACTGTCCCAGTACCCTTGCGATCAGTTCCGGCTCCACTCCCAGCTGATGACAGCAGGCAAAGGCGGCACAGGCGTTCAGGATATTATGTTCTCCCGGTACCTGCAGCTGCACGATGCCGAGATCCTCCCCCTCATATCCGATGTGGAAGGATGGCATGCCATTCTCATCGAAGCGGATGGTGCTGATCTGATAGTCGCTGCTGTTTCCGTAGCCGAAGGTCACGACGCCGGGCAGATCCCGGATCACTTCCGCAACGAAAGGATTGGAATCATAAGCGATGATCTTGCCGCCGGCCGGTACCTGCTTGGCAAACTGGTCGAAGGACCGTACGATATGGTCGATGTCTTTAAAATAGTCCAGGTGATCGGAATCGATGTTCAGGATCACCTCGATCTGAGGCCGGAGCTCCAGGAAACTGTCACGGTATTCACATGCCTCTGTGACGAAATAATCGCCCTTGCCCACCTTGACGTTTCCTCCGATCTCAGCAAGCTGTCCCCCCACAAGGATCGTCGGGTGCAGGCTCGCTTCCTCCAGAACCAAAGAAACCATAGAAGTCGTGGTGGTTTTCCCATGTGTGCCGCTGATGGCGATACTGACTCCGTACTCATCCATCAGGGTCCCCAGGACCTCCGCTCTGCTCGCCAGGGGGATCCCCAGCTCCCGGGCGCGGACGATCTCCGGATTCTCATCAGCTATGGCTGCGGAATAAACGATCAGGTCTGCATTCTCCACATTCGAACTTCTATGGCCAATATAAATATCAGCTCCCATTGATTTCAGATGATCGGTAATGTCGGATTCCTTCATATCGGATCCGGAAACATGGTAGCCGCGGTCCAGAAGGATCGCTGCGATTCCGGAAAGGCCGATTCCGCCGATACCGATACAATGGATGCTTCGGTATTTCTTAAGATCTATCATAGTCTTCTTCCCCTTTTGTCAAAAAATAACGACACAAACTCGACCTCACCTTATCTGTGGGATCGATCTGAATGTATCTTCTCGTCTTGTAAGCATTATTATAGCATATGCATCCGAAAAATGCTTTATATAATTCAAATTTTCTGCGGCGATTTCAATCTTGGAAACCAAACGACACATTTTGGTTATTGCACTCGTTCAAAAACTCATGTATAATGAGGTAACAAAATAATAGAGCCAGAGAGGTGGTAAGTGATGAACATTACTGATGTTAGGATTCGCAAGGTTACTGCTGAAGGCAAAATGAAGGCCATTGTTTCGGTCACGTTTGATGACGAGTTCGTTGTGCATGATATTAAGATTATTGAGGGCCAGAATGGTCTCTTCATAGCCATGCCAAGCAGAAAAATGGGAGAAGGAGACTTCCGCGATATCGCTCATCCACTGACTTCAGAGACCCGAAACAGGATCAAGGACGCGATTTTTGCCGAGTATGACAAAGTACTAGCCAACCAGGAAAGCGAAGAAGACACCCCGGCAGCTGAGGAGTAATATATATATTACATGACATAATAAAGGACCGTTGCAAAAGCAACGGTCCTTTTTCTTGCAGGTATCTGAACAATAAAAATACATGTATTCGGTTGAAGGCCGGTGGCGGTGATGATATCATAAAACTATGACTGAATTCAAGTAATATCAGAAAGGAAAACGATTATGGAACATGAAGAAAGAATCAGAGAACGTCTGCGCAGTGAAGAGGGATTCCGTAAGATCACCACAGCGGAAGAAGCCGCCATGCTGATCAAAGACGGTATGGTCCTGGGAGTCAGCGGTTTCACCGCATCCGGCTACCCCAAGGCAGTCCCCCACGCCCTTGCAGAGCGTGGAAAGAGCGGTGAGAAGATCAAGGTCGACCTGTATTCCGGTGCATCCCTGGGTCCTCAGATCGACACGGAGCTTACCGAAGCCGGCATCCTGCGCTACCGTATGCCATATATGACCAATAAGAATCTCCGGAAGGCTATCAATGCCGGCGAGTGCGACTACGTCGACATGCATCTTTCCCAGTCCGCTCAGTATGTAAACTACGGCGTCATGCCGAAGATCGACATCGCCATCGTGGAGGCCCTGGCCATCAACGAGGACGGCAGCATCGTCCCCACCACTTCCGTGGGCAATACGCCATCCTTTGTGAAACAGGCGGACAAGGTGATCGTAGAGCTGAACCTCCTTCAGCCTGCTGGCCTGGAGGGCATGCATGACTGCATCGTCCTGGACAACCCGCCAAACCGCGGACCCATCAACATCTGCCACCCGGGAGACCGCATCGGCAAGCCCTATATCGAATGCGGATGGGACAAGATCGCAGCCATCGTGATCACAGAGATCCAGGACGGACTCCGTCCACTGGGCGCAGTCAACGAGAACTCTCAGAAGATCGCAGACAATATCATCGACTTCCTGAACGGTGAAGTCGCCGCAGGCAGACTCACAGATACCCTGCTTCCTCTGCAGTCCGGCGTAGGCAGCGTGGCCAATGCCGTACTGTACGGACTTCTGGACTCCGACTTCCATGATCTGACCTGCTACACTGAGGTGGTCCAGGATTCCATGCTGGAGCTGATCAAATCCGGGAAAGCCGTCTGCGCATCCACAACAGCCATCACCCCTTCCCCGGAGATGAAGGAGAAATTCGACCAGGAATGCGAGCAGTACCGTGGCAAGCTGGTCTTCCGTCCGGAGGACATCAGCAACAACCCGGAGGTCATCCGCCGACTGGGCGTCATCTCCATGAACACGGCACTGGAATGTGACATCTACGGAAACGTCAACTCCACTCACGTAAACGGAAGCGGCATGATGAACGGAATCGGCGGAAGCGGTGACTTCTCCCGCAACGCAGGGATCACCATCTTCTCCACCGTCTCCACCGCCAAGGACGGCGCCATCTCATCCATCGTCCCCTTCTGCTCCCATGTGGACCATACAGAGCACGAGGTACACGTTATCGTAACAGAACAGGGATATGCCGATCTCCGCGGTCTCAGCCCCAAACAGCGCGCAGTACGCATCATTGAGAACTGCGCTCACCCGGACTACCGCGACATGCTGATGGATTACTTCAAACGCGCCTGCGAGCAGAGTGCCCTGCACACGCCTCACATTCTGGATGAGGCCCTCTCCTGGCACGCAAGAGCTCAGAAGACCGGTTCCATGAAATAAATAACGCCAAAGGCGCCACGGACCTGCTTTCCCTGCAGGCTGCGGCGCCTCTTTTATTCTCTTCTATTCGGTTTCCATCTCCATGATCACTTCATTTCCCAGATAATCAAGGACCCTCAGGAAGTCCTTCTTATGAAGTGAGATGGTGGCAGTGTTGCGGCATGGATGCAGGTTCAGAAGCTCCTCATCATCCGCTGCGACGATCTCATTGCCCAGGACCGCTGTGACCTTCTTCTCCGTGTCATTCATGAGTCCATAGGGCGTCACCGAGCCCGGCTTCAGCTTCATCAGCTCCCAGAGCTCTTCCTCTGTGGCAAACCGGTTCTTCCCCCACCCTGTGACCTGCTTGAAGTGCTTCTGATCCATCCTCCGGTGATCCTCCAGAACCACCAGGTAATAGTGCTCCGCCTTCTTATCCTTGATCAGCAGGTTCTTCAGGTTGATCCCCGGGAACATCAGATCCTCTGCTCCCTCCTGGAAGGCCGAGAACAAAGCCTCATGCTCGTGAACGGTATAATCCGTAATGTTCAATTCTTTCAATATCTCATATAATCTTGCTTCATTCTGATCCATGTCTCTCCTCCTGGAATTTATTCTACTCATTTACCACCCTCAGGTCAATCTCTTTTCCATCTTCCCTATCCTCCTGTTTTCGGTTACAATAATATCAGGTAACGAATAGAAATGAAGGAGCGAGTATGGATAGGAAATCAAGAGAATACGAAGTTTGCTTATGCTATCACACCACCCGGGGCGAAGTGGAAGACTTCATCCGGGAACACGGCATCACCGATCTGAAAACCCTGTGCGAGGAAATGAAGATCGGCGACAAATGCGGCGGCTGCCGGGAGGATCTGGACATGATCCTCACAGAAGTGAACGCCGGGGAATAGCAGAAACGGATGTGCCCGGGCTCTCAGGAGTCCGGGATTTTCTTATGCAAAAACAAAGAAAAAACCCGAGGGGTTGGGAACTCGGGTTTTCCTGGAGGCGACACCCAGATTTGAACTGGGGAATAAAGGTTTTGCAGACCTCTGCCTTACCACTTGGCTATGTCGCCATTGCAAAGCCAAGTTCGAAAACTTGGCTTGATAATTGGCTAGGGTAGCAGGATTCGAACCTGCGCATGATGGAATCAGAATCCATTGCCTTACCACTTGGCGATACCCCATTAATATATGGGGTGGGTAGTGGGGATCGAACCCACGCATGTAGGAATCACAATCCTATGTCTTAACCACTTGACTATACCCACCACAGTGTAATTATTTTATCATACAAACCTTACGATTGTAAAGTCCATATTGATTTTAAAAAAAATTGGCGACCAAGACGGGGCTCGAACCCGTGACCTCCAGCGTGACAGGCTGGCATTCTAACCAACTGAACTACTTGGCCAAATTGGTGGGCGCTACAGGGCTCGAACCTGTGACCCCCTGCTTGTAAGGCAGGTGCTC
>CAMOGZ010000105.1 GCA_946614405.1 uncultured Eubacterium sp.
AACTTGCGGAAAACCGCTCCATGCTGGAGGAGATCCGCCTTGCAGGAGAGCAGGGAATGCCTGTTTATGCGGAATGCGGCGGATTCATGTATCTTGGAGAGTCCATCACGACAGATGACAATAAATATGATATGGTCGGCCTGATACCCGGCAACAGTTTCGTCACGGATAAGCTGGTGCGGTTCGGATATAAAGAGCTTACGGCAGAACGGGACGGTATGCTTTGTGCCCGGGGAGAAGGGATCCGCTGCCATGAGTTCCACTACAGCGACACCGATGTCTATGGCGACGGATTCACAGCCACCAACCGCAGGGGCAAGACCTGGGAGACGGCACAGCACACAGAGAGCCTGTACGCCGGATACCCCCATCTGCATCTGTGGGGGAACCCTGACTTTGCCGGAAACTTCGTGAGGGCCTGCGACACCTTTTCTCAGGAGAAAGGGAGGAAGGAATGAGGCTCATCGGAATCATCATAGCCGGCTTTGTGCTGGACCTGCTGCTGGGTGATCCGGACTGGATCCCGCACCCCATCGTGCTGATCGGAAAGATGATCTCCGCCCTGGAGAAGCTGATCCGGGGGATCCTGCCCAAGACGGAGGAATGGGAGACCATCGGCGGAGTGATCCTGACCCTGGTGGTGACCTGTGTCAGTTTCGTGGTGCCGGCCTTTGTGATCCTGCTGCTTGGACACATCGACACCAGGATCGCCCTGGTGCTGGAGGTGTTCTGGTGCTGGCAGATCTTTGCGGCTCGGTCCCTGGCCCAGGCGGCTCTGCGGGTCTATGATCAGATCGTGATCGGCGACCTTCCGAAATCCCGGAAGTTCCTGTCCTGGATCGTGGGACGGGATACGGGAGAGCTGAACTTCCGCCAGATCATCAAGGCCGTGGTGGAGACGGTGGCGGAGAATACCTCCGACGGCATCATCGCCCCCATGTTCTACATGATGATCGGAGGCGTGCCCCTCGGGTTCTTCTACAAGGCGGCAAACACTCTGGACTCCATGGTGGGGTATAAGAATGAGACCTACTTGCACTTCGGAAGCTGCTCAGCTCATTTCGACGATATCATGAACTATATCCCGGCCCGTCTGACGGGACTTGCCATGTGCCTGTGTGCACCGCTGGCGGGACTGGACGGGCGAAACGCCTGGAAGATCTATCGCCGGGACCGGCACAATCACGCCAGTCCCAACTCCGCGCATCCTGAGTCGGCAGTGGCCGGCGCGCTGAATGTTCAGCTGGCGGGAGACGCGTACTACTTCGGCGAACTATATAAGAAGAAAACCATCGGGGACGACATTCGTCCCATCGAGAAAGAAGATATTCCCAGAACGAACCGGCTGATGTACACCGTCTCGGTGTTCCTGCTGATCCTGATGGCGGCGGTGCGGTTCGGTATCATCTATTGGATAATGAGGTAATGGCATGGCAAAATCGATTATGGTGCTCGGGACCTGCTCCAACGCAGGGAAGAGCCTGATCACGGCGGGGATCTGCCGGATCCTGAAACAGGACGGATACAAGGTGGCTCCCTTCAAAGCACAGAATATGGCACTGAACTCCTATATCACCAAGGACGGGCTGGAGATGGGAAGGGCCCAGGTCATGCAGGCGGAGGCCTGCGGACTGGAGCCGGACTGCAGAATGAATCCGGTGCTTCTGAAGCCCACCAGCGACAAGGGATCTCAGGTGATCCTGAACGGCAAGGTCTACGGCAACATGAAGGCCCAGGAGTTCTACGAGAACAAGCCCATCTTCCGGGAGGCCATCCGGGAGACCTATGAATCTCTGGCAAAGGACTACGACGTCATCGTCATGGAAGGCGCCGGAAGCCCTGCGGAGATCAATCTGAAGGACAATGACCTGGTGAACATGGGAATGGCAAAGATGGCGGATGCGCCGGTGCTTCTGGTGGGAGACATCGACCGGGGCGGCGTGTTTGCATCCCTGGCCGGCACCATGCTCCTCTTCGATGAGGAAGAGCGGGCCAGAGTCAGCGGCGTGATCATCAATAAATTCCGGGGAGACCTGGAGATCCTGAAACCGGGTCTGACCATGCTGGAGGATATCATCCACGTTCCCGTGGTGGGCGTGGTTCCATACATGAAGCTGGACGTGGACGATGAGGACAGTCTGTCCGAGAAGTTCCACGCCAAGGATGAGAACGCTCTCATCGACGTTGCGGTGATCCGGCTGCCCCGGATCTCCAACTTCACCGACTTCAACGCTTTGGAGTATATGGACGGCGTAGGCGTGCGCTACGTCAGCTCCGCAAGAGACCTGGGAGATCCGGATGTGGTGATGATCCCCGGGACCAAGAATACCATGGCGGACCTTCTGTGGATGCGCCAGTCCGGGGTGGAGGCTCAGGTCCTGAAGTTTGCCTCCCGCGGCAAGCCGGTGTTCGGCATCTGCGGAGGGTATCAGATCCTGGGACAAAGCATAGCGGACCCCTCCGGCGTGGAACACGGGGGAGATATGGCAGGAATGGGCCTGTTGCCGCATCATACGGTATTCGGCGAGGAGAAGACCACCATGGAGACCACCGGCGTTCTGTCGGATGTGACAGGAATCTTCAGCAGCCTCTCCGGGCAGGAGTATCAGGGCTATGAGATCCACATGGGATCCCAGGAGAAGGAAGCCAACATCATCAACGAAGGCAACGTCTACGGAACCTATATCCACGGCGTATTCGACAAGGAAGGCGTGGCGAAGGCACTGGTCTCAGCGCTGCTTGAGGCCAAGGGCCTGGACTTCAGCGACGTCAAAGCCTTCGACATCGATGAGTATAAGCAGTCCCAGTATGATATCCTGGCGGACGGGCTCCGGAAGAGCCTGAATCTGGATATCATCTATGACATGATCAAATAAGGAGGACCGGACATGAAGATAGAAAACATCAAGCCAAGTCAGATCGAAGCCAGAAGTTTTGAGATCATCGGAGAGATCCTGGCGGAACAGGGTAAGGAAGTGGACCCGCGTTACGAGCACATCATCAAGCGGTGCATCCACACTTCCGCTGATTTCGATTATGCGGATTCCATGTACTTCTCGGAGGGCGTGGAGGAACGGATCCGGGATGCCATCCGGCAGGGTGCCACCATCGTAACGGATACCCGCATGGCCCAGTCCGGCATCAATAAGAAGCGCATCACAGAATACGGAGGAGAGGTCCTTTGCTTCATCGGCGATGAAGATGTAGCGAAGGAAGCGAAGGAACGGGGACTGACCCGCTCCTATATCAGTATGGAGAAGGCCTCCCGGCTGGAGGGACCGGTGATCTTCGCCATCGGCAATGCTCCTACGGCGCTGTTTTCCATCGTGGAACTGGCGGAGCAGGGGAAACTGGACCCCGTTGCCGTTATCGGCGTCCCGGTGGGCTTTGTGAATGTGGTGGAGAGCAAAGAGAGACTCATCGACGCAGGGATCCCCTGCATCGTCGCCCGGGGAAGAAAGGGCGGAAGCAACATCGCAGCATGCATCGTAAACGCCATACAGTACAAGCTGTGAGCCCTGTGATCCCAATGGTTTTCGCGGGAGCGTGAGCCAGGCCATACCCCGGATCTGTAATAGTTTTTGACAAATAAAGGAAAAGGGGCTATAATGGAACACAATTCAAAGTGGGAGGGTATGAATGGAAAGAAGGATTCAAATACTCCGCTGGCTGAAATGGGGAGGCGTCATCCTGGGCTGGATCATGTACTGGTTCACCCGCAGCTTCGGCTATGTCATCGCCATTCCTCTTGGCGTTATTGCCACTGTGGGATTCTGGGTGCTGATCCGAGAGGAGGAGACCCGGACCATCGGAAAGAGCATTGCCCAGGTCATGGACCGGGCGATCCGCAGCGTTTCGGAAGTGCGGCATATGATCGAGATCAAACGGATCAAGCCGGGCATCATCGCCAGAGTGTTTCTCATCGGAGCCGGTCCTGATACGGAGAAGATCCGCGGGACTGTCCGGAAGGAACTTGCAGAGAGCGGACTGAAACGGTACATCTGGGCCTTTCAGCTGACGGATATGGAGAATACCGCACAGCTTGCGGAGAACCAGAAGAGATTGAACGATCAGTTAATAGAGCATATCAAGAGCAAGTCATGAACGGATCAGACAGTCAGGAACATTTCACGATCTTTGGAGAAACGGAGAGGAAAGGTTTGTTATGGAAATCGAACTGAAGTATTTGGTAGATGAACCGGCGAAGGCGGATCAGCTCTTTGCCGATCCGATCATTACTGAGATCCAGGATGATAAGGAAGAAGAAGTGATCCCCATGCATGCGGTGTATTACGATACGCCGGACAGGAGACTGCTTGCCAGAGAGATGGCGATGCGGATCCGCAAGGAAGGAGAGCGGTTCATCGGAACCCTGAAATGGGGAGGACATAGCGAGGACGGGCTTCATCGCAGAGAGGAAGTGAATCTTCCCATCCCGGAGAACCAGCTGGCAGAAGGGGTCAGCGTAGAATTGTTTGAGCCCTGCGATCAGTATGAGACACTGAAGGAGCTTGTGGGAGACCAGAAACTGGAGCCCCTTGTGGAAATGGAATTTCAGCGGAGACAGATCCGTCTGGATACGGGGGATTCCATCAGTGTATTCTCGGTGGATCAGGGTGCGATTCGCGGAAATGGGAAAGAAGTTCCCATTTCAGAGATCGAAATCGAGCTTTTTTCCGGAGAAGAAGAGGATATCGTCGCACTTGGAAAGAGAATTTCCGAGAAATATGACCTAAAACCCGGAGTTAAGAGCAAATTTGAGCGCGGACTTGCGCTATTATAGGGAATTTTGCAGGAGAAAGTAGCAAAAAGTGCACTTTCTCCTGTTTACTTTGCATATGAATCAGTGTATAATAATAAGACTGTTGTCGTGACTTGAGTTGTCACGACTTCCATACGTATAGCATATAATTATTAGGAGGATATACAAGAATGAAAAGTACACTTGTCTCAAAGGAAAACAACGAAGCGAAGCTGACCCTGGAATTTACAGCTGAGGAATTTGATGAAGCGGTCAATAAGGTATACCGTGCAAACCGCAATCAGTTTTCCATCAACGGCTTCCGGAAGGGTAAGGCTCCCAGAAGCATCATTGAGAGACATTATGGCGAGGGAATCTTCTTTGAAGATGCCATCAACAATCTGTTTAATGACAATTATCCGGGAACCATCAAGGAACTGGGCCTGGAAGTAATCGACCGTCCGAACGTAGACTTCAGTGAGATCGGAAAGGGCAAACCCCTGAACATGGACATCACCGTAGCTCTGTTCCCGACTGTAGAGGTCAAGGATTATAAGGGCGTTGCCATCGAGCAGATCCAGAGCGACGTTACTGACGAGGATGTTGACCGCGAGATCGAGAAGCTGCAGGACAGAAACAGCCGTATGGCAGCTGTTGAAGGCAGACCGGTTCAGGACGGCGACGTCGTTACTCTGGACTACGCCGGATTCGTTGGCGAAGAGCAGTTCGAGGGTGGCACCGCTGAGAGCCAGGAGCTGAAGATCGGTTCCGGTACATTCATTCCGGGATTTGAAGAGCAGCTGATCGGCGTTTCCGCAGGAGAGAAGAAGGACGTAGTCGTCACCTTCCCGGAAGACTATCATGCAGAAGAGCTGGCAGGCAAGGAAGCTGTATTCCACTGCGAG
>CAMOGZ010000106.1 GCA_946614405.1 uncultured Eubacterium sp.
ACATGATAAACTCGCTTCTGCGAAGCTCAGACAGTATCATGTGTTACCTGAACTCTCTGCTCGTTCATCATGTGTTTCTAAACTGCGTCTGCGGAATCGCTCGACTATGGGTATTCTTCCCGGCAAAGTGATCCGCTGCATGTACTGGGCAACGAGGACCTTTAAATATATTGCTGTTTTTTGCTGTAAAGGGTGCCAATAGCCGAATGTTTCCGCAGGAGCAGTTCTGCGACGAGGACTAATGAGGCTATTGGCACCCTTTATAAAGCAAAAGAACTGCAACATATTATGAAGCAGTTCCGTTTATTGGCTTGCTCTGTCGCTGTTCCAGTAGGACGGCGAGAACATGATGAGTACGGCATAGAGTTCCGGTCGTCCTGCCAGCATCAGGATCGTCAGGAACAGTTTGGCGGGTCCTGAGAAGAAGCTGAAGTCGCTTCCGGTGAGCATTCCGAAGCAGGTGCCGTTGGTGGAGATGGTGGCTACCACTGCGGAGAGGGTGGTCTCCATACCGAAATTATCCAGTGACAGGACCAGGCTGCCGAACATCAGCAGTGCGAAGTACAGCAGGATGTAAACGGTGATGGAGGATGCGTTCTGGGCGGAGACCGGCTTTCCCTGGATCATGATGGGCTTGATGGCCCTGGGGTGGATCCGCTTATAGATCCCCCGGATGATCAGCTTGAAGAAGACGATGGCCCGGATGGTCTTCAGACCGCCGCTGGTGGAAAATCCACAGCCTCCTACCAAAGCAAGGATCACCAGAAGGACCTTGGACAGGGTCGGCCACATACTGATGTCGGTGACAACGAACCCGGTGGTGGAGGAGAAGGCGATGGTCTGCATGACGCCGTCGCCAAAGGCGTCTGCAAGAGAAGTATACCGCGTGCTGTGGTACAGGTTCAGGGTGATCACGCAGGTCACAACGGCAATGATGATCACATAAACTCTTGCTTCAAAGTGCCGGACTGCCAGTCCGAACTTCCGGACATACAGCAGGAAGAATACCAGGAAGTTGGTTCCCCCGAGAAGGGAGAAGGTACTGAGTATGAACCGGACATAAGGAGTCAGCGCGAAAGCGGTCTGGGTGGCAGACATATTGATGCATCCTGATGTGCTGATGGTGGACAGGGTGTTGGCCAGAGCATAGTAAGGTCCCATCCCTGTTGGAAGCAGGAGCAGGAACTCCAGTACCGTCAGGAAGATGTACATTCCATAGGAGATCTTGGCCGTATCACCGAACCGGGCAGTGAGTTTGTCCAGCTCCGGACCGGGTACTTCCGCTGCCGCCATCTTCTGGCCTCCGATGCCAAGACGGGGGAAGATGGAGATGGTCAGAAGGATGATCCCCATGCCGCCCAGCCATCCGTTGATGGCCTTCCATAAGAGGATGGAACGGGGCATCAGGTCCGGGTTCATGACGGTGCAGCCTGTGGTGGTCCAGCCGGCGCAGGACTCAAACCAGCAGTCGATAAAGGAATAGCTTTGCTCTGTCCAGAGGTAGGGCATGGCCCCCAGCAGGATCACGAAGAGCCAGCTGATGATGACGGTGAAGTAGCCTTCACGGGCTTTGATCTTCTTGCTGGTCTTCTTGACCACCCGGCGCATGGTCTCGCCGAAGGTGATGCAGACCACCATGACACAGAAGAAGGACGTGGCGGAGGCATATTCCCGGAAATAGCACGCAAAAGCGAAGGGTATCAGCATCGTGATCCCTTCCAGAAGAAGAATGACGGATACAGTTTTGAAGATCAGACGTCCGTTAAAATGCATCTTCTGCTCCTTCAGGCTTTGTTCGGATTCCAGTAGTGGACCGAGAATAACATAAAGAATGTGAAAAGCTCCAGTCTTCCGGCGATCATCAGGACCGAAAGAACGATCTTGGAGAACCCGGAAAATGCATAGAAATTATGCAGCGGGCCCACCAGATTGAAGCCGACACCATTGTTGTTCACACAGGAAATAACGGAAGAGATGGTGGTCATCAGATCGAAGCCGTTGAAGGCGATCAGAATACTTCCGCATGCAATGGTGAAAATATATAAAAACATGAAATTCGAAATGTTTGTGGCAGTTTCCTGGGGGACCTCCAGCCGGTTCAACGTAATGGTAAAGACGCGGTTGGGGTGGAGCTTCAGGACGATCACACGACGGATCATCTTCAGGCATACCAGGATCCGGAGGATCTTGGGTCCGCCGCCCAGTGATGATGAACTGGCTCCGGTGAGCATCAGGCACAGCAGGATCATCTGAGCGAAGGTGGGCCAGTTATTATAGTTGACCGTATGCTGTCCTGTGGTGGACAGGATGGAAGTCACCTGAAATGCTGCATCCCGGAGACTCCTGAGGGGACTGATGTATCCGCCCTTCAGGAAGAGATCCGCTGAGATGAGCAGTGTTGCCACTGCGATGATGCTGATGTAAAACTTCAGCTCCGTATTATTCAGGGCCTTTCGGATTCCCTTCTTCAGTATGGTCCCGTAGAGGTTGAAGTTGCAGCCGGCGATCACCATGAATACCACGAAGGTCCAGATGATGCAGCTGTTTCCGCTGAAATGGGCGATGCCGTCGTTATAACTGGAAAAACCGCCGGTGGCAACGACACTGAGTCCGTGGATCAGTGCGTCGTACAGAGACATGCCGAAGATCTTCAGGCAGATCGTGAGCGCGGCCGTCAGAGTCAGATAGACCCGGAACAGATACTGGATGGAAGCAGCCTGGGTGTTTCCGATGTTTCCGATGTTTCCGGCCGTGGCATGCCTTCCGCTCATGCGGGAGCCTTCTATATTGGAAAAGGGCAGCAGGAATGTGGTGAACAGGATGATACCGGCGCCTCCCAGCCATATGGTAATGGATCTCCACAGAAGAATGGAGCGGGGGGCTGATTCCAGATCATCGATGACGGAAGCCCCTGTGGTGGTCAGCCCGGAGCAGGTCTCAAAGAATGCGTCGATATAGGTGGGAAAGCACCCCGACAGATACATGGGCACGGAGCCCACGAAGGTGGCAAGGATCCAGCACAAAGACACGATAAGAAACCCATCTCTGGTCTTGGCTTTCTCCGGAGAAGGGGTAACGAAACGTGTGATCACCATGCCGGCCACCATGCAGGCGATGGCCGTTGCAACAAAGTGGCGCATGGGAGTGCTTTCATGATAAACGATGGCTGCACCTATAGCAGGGAACATGCTGAGGCCCAGAGCCGTCAGCAGGATCCCGAAGGTGTGCAGCATGTTGCGGTTCCTTGCAGATGACATAGTATTCTCCCGGGCAAGGGATGCCCCGAATTAATAGGATGTAGTCTTCATCAGCTTCTCCAGCTCATCCAGGCCGGACAGAAGACTGAAGATCGCTACTCGGTCATTCAGCTGAATGACGGTATCACCGTTGGGGATGATCACTTCCTGGCCGCGGTAGATAGCGGCGATCAGTACTTCATTAGGAAGGTCCAGTTCTCTCATGGGGACTCCGACCATACTCATCCTGGAGTTGGCGATGACTTCCATGATCTCCGCCTGTCCCTGGATCAGCACAGAGGAGAGGACCCGCTTGGATCCCTGGATGTAGTGAAGGATGCTGCTGGCACTGATGTCCAGAGGATTCAGGACCATGTCCACGCCCATCTGCTCGATGAGTCCCTTATAGTTCTCATGGCTGACCTTGGAGATCACGTCGTCGATCCCGTGCTGCTTGGCGGTGAGGGCCAGCAGGAGATTCTCCTCATCAAATCCCGTGCAGGTGACGAAGGCGTCCATATCGTCCATGTTCTCCTCTTCAAGAAGGTTGATATCCGTTCCATCGGAGTGCAGCACCATGACATTCTTCAGGTTGGTGGACAGATAACGGCAGCGGTCCAGGTCCTTTTCCACCAGTTTTACCGCAGCGCCGAAGTCGGACAGCTTACCGGCCAGGTAGAACCCGGTCTTTCCGCCGCCGATGATCATGACCTTATGCAGGTCCGTATATTTGTTCTTTTCTCTTGTCTTGTTATGGATCTCCTGGATCCGTTTCTTCTCTCCGATGATATATACAAAGTCGCCCTCCATGATCTCATCTTCGCCATGGGGAACGATGATCTTTCCGTTTCGGGAGACTGCGGCCACCAGAATATCCGGCAGGACCTCACGGACCTCCGGCATGGTGAGTCCCACGATGGACGGAAAGCGCGGTGTCTGAAACTCTGTCATTGCAATGCCGCCGCTGGTAAAGATCCCGTCGCTGAGGGTGTACTTCTCCGCCAGGAACTTGTAGATCTCTACGGTAATGGCCATATCCGGATTCACGATGTGATCGATCCCCATGGTATCCATGATGAAATCGAACTGATTCATGTGTTCCGGATCCCGGACACGGGCGATGACGTGCCGGCAGCCGATCTGTTTGGCAAAGGCAGCGATAACGATATTGGTCTCATCATCACCGGTGGTGGCCAGCAGGTAATCGAAGTTTCCTATATTATTGGACTTCAGTACCGACAGCTTGCGGGCGTCGTCATTGACGGTCATCACATCCAGCTGCTGTGACAGCTTCTGCAGGATGTTGCTGTTGGTATCGATAATGGTAATGGAGTAATCTCCGCCGATCAGGGCGTCCGCAATACGGATCCCCAGCTTGCCGGCGCCAACGATTGCAATGTTCATGGCTTCTTCCTTTCGATCTGTCTTATTTCACGACAATGCGAGGGAATGGTCTTTCCCTCGTGATTTGCAGATCATTAATAAGTAAAATTTATTTTAGCCCTTTGACTTCATTTTTGCAAGAGGTTTTGATACAATTGAAGAAACCGAAAGAAAGAGAGCAATGGATTTGAAAATCAAACGTTTTATGTGCGGGTCTCTCCTGGCGGACGGATACGTCATTTATCACAAGCCGGGAGGCGACTGCTGGATCATCGATCCGGGATATGAGCCCAAAGGTTATATAGACTTTGTGGCGGAGCAGGAGCTGCATGTACTGGGCATTCTCCTGACCCATCTGCACTACGATCATACCGGGGCGGCGGAGAACCTGGCGGACCGCTGGGACTGCCCGATCCTGATGCACGAGGCGGATGCCTTTGTGTACCGGGGCAGGGTGGACCGGATGCTCCATGACCAGGAGGTTCTGCTTCTGGAGGATGAGGAGATCCGGGTCCTTTCCACACCGGGACATACCAAGGGAAGTGTCTGCTTCTATGCCGGAAAGAGCAGAGTCTGCTTCACCGGAGACACCATCTTCGACACGGACCTGGGACGCACGGATCTTCCCGGCGGAAGCGAGGAAGAGATGATCGCAAGCATCCGCAATGTCGTGGACCTCTGGGAGAATGACATCACCATCTACCCCGGCCATGAGGGCCAGGCAACCATGAAGCAAGTAAGGAAGTACAACACAGAGTTTATAGCATTGAGAGACGGACATGAACGATAGAATCAAAATGGTCGCACTGGACCTGGACGGAACCAGTTTAAACAGCAACAAACGCTTCAGTGAGAGAACCATCGCGGCATTCCATAAGGCGATGGAGGAAGGAGTCCACATCGTCGTTGCCACCGGGAGAGTCTTCGACTCCCTGCCCAAGCAGATCCACGAGATCGATGCCATGGACACTTATGTCATCAACTCGGCCAA
>CAMOGZ010000107.1 GCA_946614405.1 uncultured Eubacterium sp.
GCCCTGCTGTATCACGAAAAAATAACCGGCAACAAGGTTGCCGGCATTGCAGTGTGCTTATTCGGTTTATATCTGATCAACCGGTGATCACTCCGCGGGACTCACGTCGGTCTTCGGCAGTTTGTCCAGATATTCTTCCAGGGTGATGCCTTTCTCGGTGATCTCTTTTGCGGCGTCGACACCAACGTAGCGGATGTGCCAGGGCTCGTAGTTATAGCCTGTGATATCTTCTTTGCCCTCCAGGTAGCGGAGGATGAAGCCATAGTCCGCCAGTTTGGCATGGATCTTCTCCCATTCCGGGGTGCACTTCACCAGGTCCTCGTTCTCATACATGGTCTTGCCGTCCACGATGAGGTAGAGATCCAGGGCAAGTCCTGTGTGATGCTCGGAGTAGCCCGGCACCGCCACGTATTTCTTCACGTAGTCCTCGCCGTACTTCTTGGTGAAGTCCTCCACGATCTCCTGCTGGGCGTCGGTGCTGCGGTAGGCGGAGTCCAGTTCCGTGTGGACGCCTTCCTTCTCCATTTCCGCGGCCAGTTTTTCATAGGCCTCGTAAGCGGTCTTCTCCACCTGCACCTCGTCCCCCACGGAGTTCGTCAGAGACACCAGGTCCACCTGCTGCTCCCACTGCTCCGGCAGGGGGTATTCCTTATTCACCAGCACCAGGTAGTCGATGACGGAGCCATCGGCCTCCTCTTCTGCGGCAGGCTCAGCGCTTCCACTGCAGCCCGCCAGCGCCAGCGCACAAAGCACAGCGCACAGGGCCAGTATAATCGCTATTCTTTTCTTCATATCGCATCTCCGCTCTTATTTCAGATTCTCCGGATTTAGGGGCTCCAGCTCCGGCAGGACGAAGAGGCCGTCTTTCCGGATCAGTACATCATCGAACCAGATCTCACCGCCGCCGTAATCCTCTCTCTGGATCAGCACCAGATCCCAGTGAACGGCGGAATCGTTGCCGTTGGGGGCATCCTCATAGCACATGCCCGGTGTCAGATGGATGCTGCCGCAGATCTTCTCATCGAAGAGAATGTCCTTCATGGGATGCAGCACGTAGGGATTGACGCCGATGGCGAATTCACCGAAGTAACGGGCTCCCTCATCAGTGTCCAGATACTCGTTGATCCGGTCGGTATCGTTGGCGGTGGCCTTCACGATCTTGCCGTTCTCGATCTCGAACCGGATATTCTCATAGGTGAATCCCTGGATCTCTGATGGCGTGTTATAGGAGATCACGCCGTTCATGGACTCCCGCACAGGTGCGGTGTAGACCTCGCCGTCGGGGATGTTCATGTCTCCGGCGCACTTGATGGCCGGGATGTCCTTGATGGAGAATGTCAGATCCGTTCCCGGCGCCACCAGGCGGACGCGGTCGGTACGGTCCATCAGGTCCTTCAGTGCGTCCATGGCCTTGTCCATTCTGGAGTAGTCCATGGTGCATACGTTATAATAGAAATCTTCGAAGGCCTCCCGGCTGGTTCCCGCAAGCTGGGCCATGGAAGCCGTGGGATAGCGCAGGATCACCCACTTGGTGTGGTCCACTCTCTCGTTCAGGGAAGGCGTGGTGAGCACGTTATACAGGTTCAGCTTCTCCGTGGGGACATCCGCAAGCTCCGCTGCGTTGGCCCCTGCCCGGATGCCGATGTAGGCGTCCATCTTCTTCATGAACTCCAGCTCCCAGTCGTCCTGAAGCTTCAGCTGTTCTTCTGTTGCACCCAGGAGCAGCTCCCGGCGCAGAGTCTCTTCCTCCCCCTGCACAAAGGGCACCCCACCGGCCTTATATACTTCCTTCACTACCTGCCGCACAAGGGGCACGCATTCCCCTCCGATATAGCTGATCAGAACCTTCTCCCCGGGCTGCACCCGTGTGGAATAGTTCACCAGGATCCCGGCTAATTTCACATCTCTTGCATCGATCATAATACTGTCCTTTCATTCATAATATATTCTTCTTGTATTGTAAGTCCCATTTCCCCTTTTGTCAAAGCGCATGTCCCCTTGAGATTTGCCGTCACCTTATGATATGATAGAAGTCAGTTGTAAGTCAAAAGGAGGAGTATTACTTTGAACAAGAAAGAGATCAGTGAGATTCGCCGGCGGTTCAAGCCGGAATACGATAATATCAGCCAGATCTTCGGCTGCTACGTCAATGCGGCCAGAGAGATCGTCACCGAGGTGGACCTGGGGATCGGCCTGATGGAGGATGAAGAAGCCGAGATGTATCTGAAGATACTGAAGAAGGCTTTGTCCGGGAAGCCCGGGAAGAACCTCATCGACATCGAGTTCACCACGGAGCAGGTGGAGAGCAGCGACGAGCACCGGCTGCTGATGGCCCTGCGGGACTCCCATCTCCGGGACGACGGCCTGCGCCGGGCATTCTACGAGCGCATCATCGAGTCCGTGGACATGGGCGAGGACAGCTACGTGATCCTGCTGGCCGACGACTCCTACGACGTGCCCTACAAAGGCTCCGATGACTCCGTCTTCAGCGATGGCTCCACCGAGGTCTATCACTACTTCGTCTGCGTCATCTGCCCGGTGAAGGACGCCAAGGTGGCCCTGAGCTACAAAGCCTCGGAACGGAACTTCCGCAGCGCCACCATGGGTCACGTGATCACCCCGCCGGTCCTGGGATTCCTGTTCCCGGCCTTTGATGACCGCAGCGCCAACATCTACGACCTGATGTACTACAGCAAGAATATCACGGACATCCATGACGAATTCATCCAGAAGATGTTCGGAACAGAGCGGGCTCCCATGTCCGCCGGCGTGCAGAAGGTGGTCTTCGGAGACATGCTGTCGGGGACCCTGGGAGACGCCTGCAGCCTGGACGTGGTGAAGGCCATCCACGGCGAAGTGGCGGAGATCCTGGAGGTCCACAAGGAGACCAAAGATCCGGAGCTTCCGGAGATCTACCTCTCCGACATGGAGGACCTTCTGGAGGACAATGGGGTTCCCGAGGAGAAGATCGAGCACTTCCGCCAGTCCGTGGAAAAGGAATTCGGCGAAAGCCCTGTCCTGAACCCGGACAACCTGGTGAACATCAAGCGCTTCGACATGAAGACCGCAGGAGTCAAGATCCAGGTAGAGCCGGAGTACGCCTCGGAGATCCAGACCCGGGTCATCGACGGCCGCCGCTACATCCTGATCCCCGCAGAGGATACCGTGGAAGTCAACGGCATCGAGATCGCCGTGCCCTCGGATGAACCGGAAGCCTGATCCCATCCTGCTGGTACAGATCCGCGATCTGTGGTATCATGGATTCAGGAGGATATTATGAAGACTTTGTACTATAACGCGGTGTTCCACACCATGGATCCGGCCCATCCCCATGCGGAGGCGGTACTCTGCGAGGACGGGATCATCACGGAAGTGGGCAGCCGCGGCGACATGATATATGATGAAGAGACGGACCTTTCGGGGGCCCACGTGTTCCCCGGGTTCATCGACGTGTACACGGCGCCGGCCATCGAGGCCTTCTGCCGCAAAGCCCCGGGAGAGCTGTCCCAGGACGAGGTGGAGAACTGGTGCCGGCAGGCGGCGGACTACCTCCTGGACAAAGGCGTGGCGGTGCTGCCCCTTCGTCCGGATTGTGAGTTATACCGCAGAAACGTTGCAGGAGCAAACGCATCGCTTATTTGCGATGCTGACTTCCGAACGGACCTGGACGAGGTCCTGGAGGAGGAAAGCGATGCCGGCGGCTCCGGAATGGAGGATCTGCTGGCGGCGGCCTATGGCTTTGGCAGCGCCGGATCCGGGGACTATTACGCCGCCATACTGGATCCACCGGAATCCAGCAATCTTGTCTTTATGCCTTTGTTCGATCAGGCGGAGTCTGTGGCCGATGCCATCCGAAGACTCACCTGTGAGGCGGCGGAGCTCATCGGCAGGGATGACCTGGGAACCCTTGCGAAAGGGAAAAGAGCGAACTTTACCATATTCGACGAGGATCCCCTGGCCGGGAACCTGAAGAACTTCTCCCGGATGCACGCCGACAAGGTGATCGCTGAGGGAAACCTGCTCTACGACGTGGAGGATTCCCGGATGGCAGAGCTGTACGACATGATGCTGGGGCAGATGTTTTAGGAGGAAAGAACCATGATCGCATCTCCATGGCAGAAGGAATGGAACCGCATGCAGCGGAATGAATATGAGTTCCTGCAGAACGGGCGCCTGCGGAAGGAGTCCCGGCTGAACCAGTTTCTGGCCAAGAAAGTGCCGGAGGGGCTGCAGGACAAGCTGGACCTGGCCTTCGCCAAGGCCTTTGAGCTGATCTTCGAGAAAGGTACGGGGGTCATCGAGAAGACCTATGACAAGGACGGGATCCGGAAGCAGACGGAGGTAGGCAAGTTCCTCGCAGAGCGCAAAGGCGACCGGGAGTCCCTTCGGTGGTTTTCCCGCAGGGCCAGCGGCGCCGGCGGGAAGAACCTGCTGTTTTCCGGCGCCTCAGGCATCGGCCTGGGAGTGCTGGGGATCGGCCTGCCCGATATTCCTTTGTTCACGGCCACCATGCTGAAGGGGGTCTACGAGACGGCCCTGCACTTCGGCTACGAGTACGATGAGCCCCTGGAGAAGTATTTCATCCTGCGGATCATCGAGACGGCGCTGACGGTGGGCCCGGAGCTGGATGCGGGCAACGAATCCCTGAATCAGTTCATCGACGACCCGAAGCTTCCTGAGGGCTACGACCAGAGCGCGCAGATCCGCCAGTCCTCGGCGGCACTGTCCAAGGAGCTCCTCTACATGAAGTTCCTGCAGGGGGTTCCCGTGGTGGGAGCCGTGGGAGGCGCCTATGACGCCATCTACCTGAACAAAGTCCTGCGCTACGCGGAGGTCAAATACCACCGCCGTTTTCTGGTTGATCACGCCGGATTCGATAACGGACCAATACTGGCGTAATCTTATTAATTGTGATATGATTATCCTTGTCCGGTCTTGTGACCGGAGGATTGGAGAGAATTATGAGTAAAAGAATCATTTCATTTCTGCTGATCGCAGTGCTTGTCCTGATCTCTGCACTGATCACGGGCTGCAGCGGAAGCAAAGAGGAATCCGCCCCCAAGGGCTCCGATTCCATCGATATCATGATCAGCATCGACTATCCCGCCAAGGCGGAAATCCCGGATATGGAGAATATCAAGTTTAAGGTGGAGAAGAACTCCTCGGTGCTGGACGCCATTCAGCTCTACTGCAGCGTCAGCGAGATCTCCTGTCTGGTGGACACCTCCTTCAATTCCCTGGAGGGGATCGGCGGAGTACAGAACGGAGACTATGACAAGTACGCCACATGGCAGTGCATGGTGAACGATGCCCTGATCGCAGGGGATCCCTCTAACCATAAGCTGGCAAATGGCGACAGTTTATCCCTCATTTATGAGTAATCTGAGTAGACGTTTTCACACTTTAGTCTATTAACGTGAAATCTTCACAAAACCATCACATAGTGGCGGGTTTCATCGTTTATAATAAAGATGTTCAATCGAGTTTGGTATATCAAATACCAACTTTCCTTCTTTTATTGAATACACACACTTTCAGGGAAATGGATCCGCCAAACGGATCCATTTTTCTTTTTTGTATCTGGCA